>JAGQXH010000016.1 GCA_020436695.1 Lewinella sp.
TTATGTACTAGCTTGTATACAAACAGGTTGATGATCACTACGGATTTACACGAATTAACGATGGAGGAGTCGGGAATGCTCGATGCTAACCTGTAGTAAATTACTCTATCATGTACGCCAATACAACTATAGTAACTTAGTGTCCCCTTAAAGCTAACTTTTTTCCTGTCCGAGAGCAATGATCCACATCACTGGAAACTGACAAATGACTTTCAGTAAAGTTGATCAGAAAGTTTGGTATGCTGTAATGCCAGCGAATCTGGATCATAAAGCTACCACTACACAAATAAGACCAAAATAAACAGTATAAAAGCAGCGGGAAAAACCCAACGAGAGATCCGGTCAATTCTGGCGGACAACTGATGCCGCCCAGCCTGTGCCTGAAAACTGGACACCAGAGATTCCAGAAAAGCCAGGAAGACCAAGAAGTCGGCTCCGATGGAGAATTTATCCAGTAAGGTCAGATAAGACAGCGGAGGTACGAGTTGAGAAACACTAAACTGAAAAGCTACCAACGTAAGGATGGCCGTCACCGATACCGTAAGCTGCGCGGAGATCTCCTCCGGCCGGATCCAGAATACACCCCAGGACATCAACACAATTAAGCCAACCGGTACCAGTACTTTCCACAGGTAGTACACCGAATTTCGACGCAGCCGAAAATGATAAGAGAGCGCTTTAAGATCCGGCCCCGGCCCTCTTAATTTCGTATTGCCAACTCCCTCAAAGCGAGTTTGCCAGGTAGGTGGATCGATAAAATCTTCGTGTAATCCCATGAAAACCGTGTCCGGTATCAGGCGATAAGACTGATCTCCAATATGAAAAAAGGCCATTTTCCACCGTTGCACATCAAAAGGAAACCTAGTAAAGTCGAACTGATGCCGGAGGGTACCGATAATCCGCTGGTTGAAACGGGCAATTCCGCTTTCATCGATCCTGATCCTTTTCTCAAAAAAAGATTGTATGTCCGTCATGTACTGCATCTCTATCCGCGGTACCCGATCTTCTGAGTAAGGAATCTCCCTGCCTTTCAGACTATCCGATGGCCACTGCATCGAAAACAGGAATTCCAATGTAATCGTCTCTTCGGTATCGTCCACATCGATAATATCCAGCACGGTCAAACCGATAATCAGATCTACCGAGTCTTTTTCAGCCAGTTCCCCTTGGAAAGCGTAACCGGCCGCCGGAAGTAATAACAGAATAAGCAGTGGAAAGTAACACTTCTTCATGGTTGCTTGTCCCTGTTAGGCGTAGGCTCCGCCTACGACCTGTTTTTTCGCATACAGCTATTCAACAAAAACATCTATTTGCCCAACCATCCTTCTAACACCATCTTCTGCCCGGGCGAAAGATCTGTCATTCGATCAATCTTAAAACTGATCGCTGTTTTCGGCACAAACAAAACCAGAATCATCCTGGCCGTTCTCTCTACCAGCATTTCCAGCTTGATGATTTCGTTTGGCTCAGCCGCTTCCGATACTGATTTCAGTAATTCCACCGTGGCCGACTGCCCATTGATCTTTACTATTTCCTGCCCACGCCGGATGCCCTCGAACCAGGCCGGGGAGTTCCATTCTACCTGCTGCACGATCACTTTACCATCTTTTTCTACGGCCTGCAAACCAATGGTAACCCCGGGCAGGGCTTTCGGTTCCAGGTCAATTTGGAGCCCGGCATAACCCAGGTATTTAGCATAATCAATCGGCTGAACGGTGTATACGTAGCTAAAAAATTCGGGCAAAGGCACCCCGGCCGTCTCCTCGCAAATGCTCCGGAATTCCGCCTCCGTATAGCCGCGCCCCTCTTTTTTGTAGATATCATAATAAAGCCTGCGCATCACATCATCCAGTGATTTCCGGTTACCGGTTTCATGCCGGATCTTCAGATCGAGCAGCAAGCCCAGGATCGGCCCTTTTTCGTAGTAGGATACCGTTTTGTTCACCTCATCACCTTTGCGTCCGAACGGCCCGTCCGACCAGGTATCAAAACTGGCCTGGGTGACCGACTGGAACAAGCGCCCCGGGGAAGTCTCCACACTTCGGATCAGCCCTTCAAATGATCCGATGATCTCATCACCATCCACCAGTCCGGCCCGTCGCAACAGCATCTCATCGTAATAGGAAGTAATACCTTCTGCTACCCAGAGCATGTTGGTTCGACTGCCGTGATCATAGTCAAAGGGCCCAAGTTCTATGGGCCGGATGCGCTTGGCGTTGTAATGGTGAAAATATTCGTGGCCCAGAAAACTGAGTGTGCGTTTGCGTCCTGCAAATTCGTTCATCCGGTCATTACCCGAAAAAGAGACCGCAGTAGAATTGAGGTGTTCTATCCCGCCGGCTCCCGGTCCGATACCAATGAAGGTATATTCCTCGTAAGGTATGTCGCCAATGATATCAACCGCCGCCTGCACTACTCTTTGCAGATCACTGATAAAGGCGGCATGATCGAATTCCCCGAGCTGATACCCGATAAAACGGTGGGGCACGCCACCGACAATGAAAGTGGGAAGTGATGTGAGTTTTCCGACCAGGATCGGACTATCGTAAAGCACGTCATAGTCAGGTGCTCTAAAGGTGAAAGGTACTCCCGCCACAGCTTGCAGGCCCGTCGCCGTTTTTGTCCATGCTCTGTAAGGTTCCAGTTTGATCCGCACCGGCTGATCGATCCGGCCGGCCTGATGCATAAATACGCCACCCGGGGCAATGTAGGCACGGTCTTCATCCATATAATTGGTGGCCACAAATCTCCGGTTTGCCAATACGTTGTAGGACAATATGAGCGATGCTCCTTCCTCATGATACAACCGCCAAGTCACCCGGTTGGCTTTTTCCCATTTCACCGGCTTTCCGGCTGCCGTCTCCGCCCGGAAATTTTGGATCTTCTCGGGGTATTCCAGCACCTGATAATAACCGGGCATCCAGACCGGGATCTTAAAATCGGTGAAGTTTCCGTTCAGATCTTCACATTCGAGGCGGACCTGGAAGAGTTGAGTAGCCGGGTCCGGCATAGAAACGGTGAATGACATTTCCTGCGCCGCAAGCCCCGTTACCAGTAATAACTGAAACAGCAGGTAAAAGATTATATGTGTTAGAAAGTAGAGTCTGATCTTCATTAATAGTATTTTTTGACCGGGCACATTGAATCGCAATGTCAATATTTTGTCCCTAATCGTATCTCATTCATTATTCTGCAATACCTTCTCGCTCCATCAACTCCAGCCCGTAATTCCGGATCATCTCAATCACCGGTATAGCGGTTTCTCCTTTTTCAGTAATGGAATACTCCACTTTCGGCGGCACCACCGGGTACACTTTCCGGTGAATGAACCCTTCAGCTTCCAATTGCCTAAGCTGGGTCGTCAACATCTTATCTGTGATGTGTGGAATGTCTTTTTTCAATTCGCTGAAGCGCATGACCCGGTCTTTCAGTCGCCACAGGATCGGCATTTTCCAGGTACCGCCAATCCGGTCCATTGCAAACTCCACCGGATTGTAGTATAGCTTGTTATTGTATAGAAACTCAGGCATAAAAATCTGATTTTCAATATACTTTCTTTAAAGTTAGTACCTCACAATTTAGTAAGTATCTTGCCTAAAGATAGCATCACTATTTACTTTGCAGCATGGTTAAACAAAAAATATGGCGACACGACATCCAGAATAGTCTACGCTGCGTTGGCGGTGCTGTTGTCAATGACTTTCTGTCAATCGTAAACCAAAATTAAAAATACGGAAAAAATGACTGATGCTTTCCTTGAAACACAAGCTTATGTACATGCACACGGAATGCCTCACAAGGGTAAGATCCTAATGGTGGCCAGTAGTCCGGCCGTTTCGCAGCAAACCGGATGGTCCATCGGATTTTGGGCAGCAGAACTGACGCATCCGCTACATGTCTTCCAGGAGGCGGGTTTTGAAGTGGAACTGTTCTCTACCGAGGGCAGCAAAATTGAAATGGACAGTTATTCCAATCCGACCGATGCCAGCGGCTATTCCTCCCATGACGTGATCTCCCTAGGGTATATGCAGCGAGACTGGTAGTAGCCCAATTAAACGCACATGGAAAAAGGTGATCCGAATCCCGGCATATTTCTAAGGAAACAATTTTAAGATATGAAACTGGCATTCATCGGCATCGGAAAAGTCGGCTTCGCCCTGGCCGATAACTTACAAAAGAAAGGGCACGAGATTATCATGGCCCATAATGATCCGGAGAGTAAGAGCGTAGTTGCTGCGAAAGAGCGGAACCCACTCTTTTCCATTCTGGCCGTGCAGGCAGCCGTCGATGCTGCGGATATTGTCTTTCTGGCTACCCCCTTCAAAGTCAATGAGGCCCTATTAAGACCGCTTAGCTTTCGAGGCAAAACCCTGGTCGATTGCACCAATCCTGTAGGCCCCGGTATTTCCCATGGCCTGGGCAGCAAAATATCCGGTGCCGAAAAAATACAGGAATGGGCGCCCGATGCGAAAGTAGTGAAAGCCTACACCATCTACGGTTTTGAAAATCTGGAAGATCCGGTTTTCCCTAATTACAATGTCCGCCCCGTTATGCTGATCGCCGGGAATGATGGAGATAGTAAAGAAAAGATCCGGCAGTTAAATACCGATCTGGGCTTTGACACCCTGGATACCGGTGTTTTGTCCCAGTCGCTGCATCTGGAGCATATGACCTTACTCTGGGTGAAAATGGTGCGGGCCGGCGGGCATTCGCCTCATTTTACGTGGGGGTATCTGAAGCGGTAGATTTTGCCGAGTGAGTTCGTCATTCATTTTCTGTCTTAAATTGTGTGACGAACTCATATCCCAATCTGCCTTTTTTGGTGCAGAGTTGCACCAGCCCTCCGGCCTCCACCTGATCATACAGACTTCGGTTCACCTCAAATCTTTCCTCGTTATCCCTTCCGATTTTCACGAACAGCCAGCAGGATCTACTTTTTGACGCACTGGTGCTTTTGCCGGCGATTTGATAATTGGTACAGACTTCTTCTGAAGCAATGTCATATTGATTGATAAAATTCGCAATTGCCGGAGTCAGCAAAAAAAATCCCAAAAAGAAGCCGAAAAGCACGGATGATCTTCTTTCGCTTTCATCAAATACCGAAGGAGCCTTTATTTCCAGGAAAAGGGCCAGTAGTAGCGCAAAGAGAAGACCAATGGCTCCGGCCATCCAGAAAAGTCCCATGCCGTCAATCGTATTGTCGATCTTCCGGATTTGAAAGAGCTCAAATATTAATCCGGAAAACATCACGGTCAAGGGGAGGTAATAGATAAAACGGTCAAAAGGCCTCGCTTTTCCTTCATATTTGACCCTGGACGGGAAAAAATCGTCAATGATTTTGGGTGAAGAAGAAACGATCCAAAGCAATTGAACGACAATAATGATCAAAAAAGCCACACCTACTAACCGCAATGAGCTGCTTTGATCAGCCAGTAGCCAAATTGCCGCCACTCCGAGTACGATATAGGCCAATCGACGGTAAAAATTCTTTCGGAGGGTAGGATCTTTTCTTATTTTTCTCTTTTTCCTGACTTTTGTCTTCACGTATACCTGTTAAATTAGTGATGATCCATCGCTACTGTTCTTTTACTGCTATTAAAGGTGGCCTGATAACCTCCTTTTCCCGCTTCGACATATCAATCGGATAATTTCCTCTTAACCTTTTCAGACAATAGAATGCATTCATAAAAAACACCAGCAGAAAAGCCCCGCCCCGCAATTTCAGACTTCTCCATATTCTTTTCAAGGAATTTTTAAAACTAAAACTTCGCTTCCACAATTGACGGTGCGCCTGCAATAAATCCGTCGGACTTAGATTTTGGGGTTGAAAGGCCACATTGTAACCATTATAGTATTCCCAATCCCGCTCCTCCAATATCCGGCTTTCAGCACTTAGCCGGTCATAGAGATCCGTTCCTTTGAAGGGCGTCAGAATACTTAGAAAAGGCACATCGATACCGATTTCCATCAGTCGGTCCGCCATGGCGATAATGCCCGTATGATCATCGCTGTCAAAGCCCGCAATAAAACCGGCCATCACAGCAATACCTCTTTTTCTGATCTCCTGCACTGCTGTCCGGTACTGCTCCACTTTATTCTGCCTTTTGTTCGCATCTTTCAGCGATTCCTTTCCGAAGGATTCGATACCCAAAAACACACCGATACATCCGGACGCTTTCATCAGATCGAGTAACTCAGAGTCCTTAGCGATATCCATGCTCGCCTGTGTCAACCACCACTTCTTAAGTCGGATCATTTCCTGTAGCAATGATCTGATATAAGGCCTTCTGATCGTTAAATTATCATCCCAGAACCAGACTACTTTCCGCTGCCACCAAAACGGGAAATCATCATAAGATGCATCCCGGATCACATCCTCCACAGGGCGCAATCTGAATCCTGGATTTAACGACGGCACCGTGCAAAATGAACAGGAAAAAGGGCAACCTCTCGTTGCCTGCAGTACTTTCTTGATGAAGAATTTATTCGGCAAAAGATCATACCGGGGAGTGGGCAGTGCCTGCATATCGGAAGGTGTGCCACGGTAGATATTTTTTAGTATCCCTTTTTCTACATCTTCCAGCATTGTATCCCAGACATTTTCGGCTTCTCCCGTGACAATGGCATCAAAGTATTGCAAAGACTCGACCTCATTATAGGTCACATGCGGTCCTCCGCCGACGACCAACTTGTTCCTCTTTTTAAATTCCACAGCAAGCTCATAGGCCGCATTGGCAAAACCACTGAAAAAAGATATGGCGATCAGGTCCGCATCCGACTCCAGGTCAATGGATTCCACCTGTTGATGAACAACCCTCACCCTATGTCTGTCCGGAGTGATGGCTGCCAGGTGAATACCCGTTATGGGCGGTACGAAGTCTTTTTCGTGTCCGAATTTATACCGTTGAATATAGGCGATAATGATGTCGATCTTCATGGCATTTATTTATTCAAAGTACTTTGTATTTCAAAGTTATGAAATAAAAAGCAGATACACCATACTTTTCGCACCATCTTTTACAAGGGTATGTCTTTCCTACTACTTTGCGGTATCGCTTGCAACCTTGAGTGCAGGGGTGTGTTGCTGAGAGGCCTTTATGGAAATGCGCTAATTCAACCGGTTTGCATACTAACTTTTTTAAGCTCCCATAATGCCCGTCTTTACTTCTCCGTCCCGAATATAATGTGCAGCGATCACACCACCTGGTGTGGCCGTACTTTCTGCCAGGGCGAATGCCGCCGGAATGGTACCATCCCCAAACAGTTTATTTCCGGTACCGAGCGTCAACGGATGAATGAGGAGCCACAATTCATCGATCAGATCATATTTGAGTAGGGTCTGGATCAGACTACCACTGCCGTGAACGTGGATATCAGATCCTTCCGAATTTTTGAGCTTTTTGAGATCCTCTACGCTTTTGAGAATTACGGTGTTCTTCCAATCTGCCTTTTCCAGCGTGCTACTCATCACGTATTTCGTAACGTCATTAACCCCCGGCCAGATGCGTTCATTTTCAGGAAAGAAGGAAGCAAAGATCTCAAAGGTCTTTCTGCCCAAAAGCAGGTCCCTCGCAGGTTGCTTTTGTTTTTCCGCGATCGCATCAAGCGCTTCATCGTAATATGGAGCACTCCAGCCACCATATTTGAACCCATCCTCCGGGCCGCCTGCAGCCTGCATGACTCCATCTAAGGTAATGAATAATCCGGCAATTATTTTTCTCATCTTAATTTTTTTTCTCTGCAATATTTGGTTTTAATACCCTGCAAATTTCGCTAACAAAGATCTTGCTGCTACAGTGTATATGCGACAATCTTAGCGGCTGAATACGACAAGTATTGGCAGTCTCTGAAGGCTCATACGGTAGGTATAAATTTCTTATCAACTTTTACAATTTGCCGGTTGTCGGTTGATCAGTTGACTAACCGGCAAATGGCAACGACCAACAATTTCTCATGTGCAATAGTAACCGGAATTTAGCGCTCTCTGGTGTTATGGATCAAGAATTCATAAATATTACTTCAATACCGCACTCGGAGCGTGCTTCACTCCGGAAGTGACTACTGCACTAAACCGGAGCCGAGCACTTTCCAAGTGCGAGTCATAAAATATTGATATTTGATCCGCGGCACTACCGAGCTCGTGTGACACAGAAAAACGCGCGCTCGGAGAGCGCTTCACGCCGGTTTTGGCAACGTTTCTAATGCGGCTACGTCTTATATGAGACATTGTTGGGCAACGTTGTCCAAAATATAGCATACTGATTTCTAACTACTTATACTTCAGTCTAAAAATACTGGCTAACTCATGATTACATCCGTAATATCTTTTGAAATACAATTTATTTATATTTGCTTTGTAATTCAAAGTACTTTACACACGTAATTCCCAGGACACGAAACTTTAAGAACAATAGACGGGCAAAATACAACCATAAGTGGCCATCAACTTCCATTTCATCTATGCGTATATCAAGCAGACTCCAACAGGTATATTATGAAGCAAAGGGAAACAAATGGTTCCATTACTTTGCTGTCTTTTGTCGCATCACTTTGGCGATCGGATTTATTATAGCAGGGATTGTAAAGATCAGAGGAGAACGATTCGCCAGCGGCTTACCCGTTAACAATCCGATGGGCCATTATCTGGAAGCGCTGCACCAAACCGAATACTACTATACCTTTATCGGCCTCGCGCAGTTGGTCATTGCGCTATTGTTACTCTTTCCGAGAACAGCACTTATCGGTGCGCTGATGTATTTTCCCATTATCCTGAATATTTGTATCCTGGCGTATGCCGTCCGATTTGAAGGCACCCGGGTTACCACGTTTATGGTACTGGCCAATTTGTATCTCTTGTGTTGGGACTTCGACCGGATAAAATATATTTTACCTTTTAAACAAAAAAAAGAAGAGGATTACCCGGCAAGGAAAAAACCTTTGAGCAACAAATTCCCGTTCTGGTTTTTTGGAGGTGTTGCAGCTATTCTAGTCACTATTGTGTATTTAAATATTATCCTCTATGACATTAGACCGGGCAATTCTGCGGAAGAATGTACCAATGGCTGTCCCGGCAATAAGGATACCCAAGCCTGTCTGGAATTTTGTGATTGCATTTACACGCAGGGCAAAACGCTTGACGCATGTCTGACCGAGTACAACAAAGCACTCGGTCACTAATTTGCTGTTGAGTCACTTGCAAATGAAGCAGTTTTTATTTGCCGCTATCGGCAACAAGGTCTCTTCTCACTCCTGATTCAACGCTTTAATCGGGTTATTCATAGCCGCCCGCAGCGCCTGAAAGCTAACCGTCAACAAAGCAACGACCAAGGCGATCACTCCGGCCAGGGCGAAGATCTTCCAATTGATATCGATACGATATTCATAATCCTGCAGCCACTTGCGCATCAGATACCAGCCCAGGGGAATAGCAATGACCAGAGAGATCAATACCAGAGTCAGGAAGCTTTGGGTGAGTTTACCGAAAATATTCCCGACCGAAGCCCCGAGTACCTTGCGGATACTCATTTCCTTGCTGCGTTGTTCGGCCATGAATGCGGACAGGGCAAAGAGCCCAAGGCAGGCGACGATAATAGCTAATACGGCAAAGCTGGTGAAAATGCGTCCCGTGCGTTGAATATCCGCATACATCAAAGCAAAGCCCTCATCCAGGAAGCTGTAGCGTATGGCCTGATTGGGCGAAAATTTATCCCAGACCCGGGTCAGGGCATTAATGGTTTGCCGCATGTCATCGGCCTCTACTTTTACGGATACGGTAGCGGGGCTTTTCCCAATGGCCAGACAAAGCCCTCTGATCTCGTTCTTCATATCCTCAAAATGGAAATCCTCCATCA
The DNA here is from genome assembly GCA_020436695.1 of Lewinella sp. GTDB lineage: Bacteria > Bacteroidota > Bacteroidia > Chitinophagales > Saprospiraceae > Flavilitoribacter. The sequence continues at coordinate 9,852 of JAGQXH010000016.1, forward strand.
CCCCGATCACCTCGCTGACAAAGCCGGTGTTGGTGATGCGCTTGCCGATGGGATGGTCCAGCCCCAGGTCTTCGGCCAGCCGCTGATTGATGATCACCGCCTGTGAATCTGTAGGCATATCGATCGAGAAATCACGTCCTTCCACGATGTGGATGCCCAATGTTTTGATATAGTCGTGATCTACCCGCCAAAATTGGGCCGGTGCGGCAGGCTCTTCCTTAGTCTTCCCTTCCTTCCAGAAGCCATTGCCGTTCCTCTTCATACCATTGATGGGCAAATAGTCACTGATCGTCGCACTCGAAACTTCCGGCAATTGCAGAAGCTCCTTTTTGAAAGTCTTTATCCGGTCACCCATCGTATTGGAACCATGCAAAATCACCACCTGCTCTTTATCAAAGCCAATTTTTTTATTCAGTATATAACTCATTTGCCGGTAGATGACAAAAGTCCCGATGATGAGCACTACCGAAGTGGTAAACTGGAACACCACCAGCGCATTGCGCATGCCGGCACTCTTTGATCCACGACTGAGTTGCCCTTTCAATACCTGGATAGGTCGAAAACCCGAGAGATATAAAGAGGGATAAATACCAGCCAGCAATCCGATGAAGACCGCCGAACTCAGTAAAACAGGGAGCACCCACCAGGCGGTCCAGGGAATAACAAGTGCTTTTCCGGCTAACTGATTGAAGTATGGCAGCAACATCCAGGCCAGCAACATCCCCAGAACAAAAGAGAGCGCACTGTACAAGACTGATTCGGTAAGGAACTGCCCCATGATCTGTCGCCGGTAGGAGCCAACTACTTTTCGCAAGCCGACTTCCTTTGCCCGGTTGGCCGAGCGGGCGGTCGAAAGATTAATGAAATTGATACAGGCGATCAGGAGTATGAAACCAGCGATAGCCCCGAACAGCCAGACAAAGCGGATATCTCCATGTGTCATATAGTCCATAATGGCCTGTGACCGCAGGTGAATATCGGAGATCGGCTGCAATTCAAAAGACGCTTTATCCCGTATGGCTTCGGCATCTACCTTGCCCGCTTCCTTATCACTGGGTATCACATATTTATCCAGTATGGTCATCATCTTTCCCTCCAGTTCCTCGGCATCGGTGCCGGGTCGCAGCCGCACGTAGGTAGGGTAATTACTGGCCCGCCAAAAGTTTTGCTCACCGGGCCAGAATTCTACACCGGATAAGGTGATCAGAAAATTAAAGTCGAGATGAGAGTTGGCCGGAAAATCCGCCATGACCGCACCAATAGTCAGAGGTTCATCTGCAATATCATCCAGAATCAACTCCTTTCCTACCGCATTTTCGTTAGGAAAGTATTTTTTGGCCTTGCTTTCGGAGATCACGATCTTATTGGGTTCCGTAAGTGCTTTGTTGGGATCGCCCTCCACGATGGGGACCTCCAGCATTTCCAGCAATTCCTGGTCAAAATAGGCAAAGCCGGTCTCGTAACTGTTCTGCGTTTCATCCGCCCGGCGAACCTCGCGATTGCCGGCTCCGAACAATTCGCTGGAATTGTACCGACCGGCGAGTTCTACCTCGGGATAGTCTTCTTTCAGTACTTTGGCCAGAGGGGCCGGAAAATGGACTCCTTTCAGAATATCGCCATCGTCCCTGAAAACACCCACGATGCGGTAGAGCTGGTCGCCGTGTTCGTATTGTTGGTCATAACTGATCTCTTCCCGGATATAAAGACCGATGAGCAGGCAGGCGGCGATCCCGAGTGCAAAACCGCCGATCTTAACGGCAGAATACATCTTTTCCTTAAACAGATGCCGAAAGGCGATCTTGATATTACTTTTCAACATGACGGGTGATTGTAGATTTAAATGTTTAATGGTTGACAGTCGGAAAGACCGGAATACGTCCCAGATGAAGCGACGTCGCGCCCGTTGGGGATTACCGTCTTCGGTCCTTTTATAAAATAGTTCGTAAGCATCTCCCTGGATCTCCTCCAGCAGTTCCGGCCGGCAATACCATTCCAGGAATTTATCGGCCCATTTTGGTGGTTGTGGGAATTGCTTGTTCGGGTGCATCTTTGATGTTATGATGTTACAATGCTGTGATACTGTGATGGGCCATCGTATGGCAAAAAGTCATAGTTATTACATCAAATCATATTATACTGACGTTCACCTGGTTTTCCCGACTGAAGTACAGGCATTTGTGCAAAACACAAGCGGCGAGGGCAGCATATGCGAATGCGAGCATCAATAACATCTCCTGTATGCCAGAACATCGCAGCATTGCAGTATCTCAGCATTGTAGTATCAATTAAATCCGGGAATTTGCCGCCAAAGATTTACCCGCACGTCCCGTACCTGCTCCAGCGCCATACTTCCCTCCTGCGTAATACTGAACAGGCGTTTGCGCCGGCCGCCCCGCTCAGCAGTAGCCTCACTCCAATCCGAACGGACATAGCCCTTGGATTCCAGCCTTCGGAGTGCCGCGTGTACTGCACTGATATTAACTGCACGATCTGCTTCACTTTCCAGTCTTTCCATCACCGCAACACCGTACGCCTCTCCTTTCATCATGGCTACGATCAGTAGTACCAGTTCTTCGAATTCTCCGAGATAGATCCTTTCCATGTTATAACATTTACAAAAGTAAAAGTAATTCATATCTTTCACATTTGCAAATCTTATAGATAAAAGGGCGGCAATTTACCGATCAAGCAGCAAAATAGTTTATATTTATAGCCACCAAATTGCAGGTCAACCTTCCATCAATACAGCAGCCAACACTGAACGCCGTAACCTAAAACAACATCCATGAGTACACTGGTAAAAGATTTCATGAAGCAGCCGGTCACTTCCCTGGCGTTGCCCAATGATGTGGGTACCGCGCGCGATCTGATGCATCGGAAAAGCTGTCATGCTATTCCGCTGGTTGAGGTCTCTGACAGTAAGGAGATCCAAATCCGCGGCATGGTTACTTCCGACGACCTGGTCGGAGTGTATGACGATACCATAGACATTCAACAGGTAATGAGTACGGAAGTCCTTTCTATTGCGCCACAGTCCTCTGCACAGGAGGCTGCGAAAAAAATGCTGGACCACGAGTTGCATCACCTGCTGGTAATGGATAACGGCCGGATAGTCGGTATGATCAGTTCGCTTGACTTTGTGACGCTGATAGCCAAAAACGGGATTTAATACATGATCAGATAAACTGTATCTCCGAACATCCCCGCACCGGACACCGAATACCGAATATGTAGTATCTTTGCATCATGGATATTGCAACCGGCAAAAAGGATATACGGCAAATGAGCCAGGCGGAACTGGCAGACCTGTTTGTGGGCATGGGAGAACCCAAATTCCGGGCAAAACAGGTATATCAGTGGCTTTGGGAAAAAGGCGTTCGTTCCTTCGAAGAGATGACCAATCTGTCGAAGACACTGCGCGAGAAACTGGATCAGCATTTCGTGATCAACGGAATTGTAGCCGATAAGATACAACACAGTGTAGATGGCACCATCAAATCCAGATTCCGTCTGCACGACGGACATCTGGTGGAATCGGTATTGATCCCGGTACCGGCCGAGAATCGTTACACCGTTTGTGTTTCCTGCCAAGTAGGTTGTAGCCTAACCTGTACCTTCTGTGCTACCGGGCGTATGAAGCGGGTCCGAAATCTGGATGCCGCAGAGATCTACGATCAGGTCGTACTCGTCAATCAGCAATCTTTGGAAGCTTACGGTCATCCACTCACCAACATCGTGTACATGGGCATGGGTGAGCCGTTGCTTGCTTACAACAACGTTATGGACAGCATCGAACGCATCACCGCACCGGATGGGCTTAATATGTCCCCACGACGGATTACCGTAAGTACGGCCGGTATTGCCAAGATGATCAAAAAACTGGCGGATGATGAAGTGAGGTTCAATCTGGCCCTTTCTCTGCACGCTGCGGATGATGCCAAGCGAAATGAGATCATGCCCATCAACGAGCAGAACAATCTGGAGGCTCTTTTAGAATCGCTTACGTATTTCCACCGCCAGACGCGCAACCGGATCAGCTACGAATACATCGCCTTTCAGAATTTCAACGACAGTCTCGAAGATGCAGCCCAGCTTGCCAAGCTCTGCCGGAATTTTCCGGTACGCATCAACATCATCGAGTACAATCCCATCGACGGAGCTCCCTTCCTCAAATCCACCGAGCACCGCATCGATGACTTTGCCAAATATCTGCGGGATCAAGGCATCATGGTAACTGTTCGGCGCAGCCGGGGGCGGGATATCGATGCGGCCTGCGGGCAGTTGGCGAATAAGGAGTAAATGGGGGTGTTCAGGTGTTCGTGTATTAACGTGCTCATGTATTAGATTCAATGGCCGCATTATATGAATTAGTGCTGTCACGCTAAGGATTGCAGTAAGCTCCTGTGCTTGTGCTTGATCTTATATTTATCTCAGCAATATAAATTTTCAATCTGCAACACAAGAAAGAGGTAACCCTCTATGTCATTCACCTTTTTCAAGAAAATCCCTATTTTCGGTATCCAATCATCCAAACCGCTCACGATGAAACTTAGAACAAAGCAGACTACGCAATTCCTTTTTTTATTTGTTCTTCTGCTGATCAGCAGTTGTAAAAAAGACCCTGTTGTTCCGCCTAACCCTAATCCTGACGGCGGATCATTTGCCGTGGACATCGGCGATAGTGAGATCCCTTATCTGGTAGTTGATACAAAAGGGGATCAGATACTGAACGAACCGAAAATCCCAGCCGAGCTCCATTTATACATCGACAAAGCTGAAGTGCTGAGCACCAATATCGGCATCGAATACCGGGGTTCCACCTCTTACCGTATCTCCAACAAGAAATCCTACGGTATAGAGACCTGGGATGCCGACGGCAATGATATCGACCTCTCCTTCTTTGGCTTTCCGGAAGAAGAAGACTGGATCATCAACGGGCACATCGTCAATTTACAGGATAAATACATTTTCGACCGTACCCTGATGTATCATTATCTGGGCTACCAGCTTTTCCGCGATATGGGTAGGTATGCCAGCCGCTCAAAATTCGTAGAACTGGAGATCAACGGCAGTTATCAGGGAGTCTATGTGTTTATGGAAAAGCTGAAAAGGGACAACAACCGGATCGATATTAAATCACTTAAGCCCACCGATGAAGATCCCGACAAAATTACCGGCGGTTACATTCTGAAGATCGATAAAACTGCCGGTGGTGATCTGGCTATCGATCAGCCGCTGGATTATTTTGATAACAACTGGCAGGATGACGCCCGCTACACTCCGGACATCAGCTTTCGTTCCCGGTACGACATCAATGGACAGCCCATCGATTTCGAGCCTTACGGCCCACCCTATCATTCGAATCAGTATCTGGAGACCTATTTTCTATACGAATACCCGGCAGCGGATGAGATCACCACTGCCCAGAAGGACTACATCCAGGATTATATCGACCAGTTTGAAACAGCTTTGCTAACCGATGATTTCAATACCGATACCCGCACCTATCTGAATTACATCGACCTCAGCAGCTTTGTCGATTTTTTCATAATCAATGAGCTATGTCGCAATGTGGATGGCTATCGCCTCAGTACTTACATGTACAAAGACCGGGGCGAAAAGCTGAAAATGGGTCCCATCTGGGATCTCAATATCGGATACGATACCGGCGACCGCATTCCGTGGGACGGATGGGTGATCAACTACAATCAATACGTGAGCAATGATGCCTGGATGTTGCCTTTCTGGTGGCCCCGTCTAATGGAAGATCCTCAGTTCCGATCAGCCCTTAAAGATCGCTGGAACGAACTCCGCGCCGGCACATTGAGCACTTCAAGGATACTGGGTATCGTGGATCAAACGGCGGGCTATCTGAAAGATAATGGGGCCATTAGCCGCAATTACACGAAATGGGACATTGGTACACCAGTAGATTACGACGGCGCCATTGAAAGCCTGAAGAATTTCCTGCAGGTGCGCACGCAATGGATGGATGAACAGATCGGTTCCTTCTAATTATATCTGCATTAGGAGGCAGACGTTCGGTTCTTATGATATCGCTTCACCTGATTGATCCAGTTGAGGATGAAATTTTTTATCGGATACTCAAATATTTCATCCATTTGACTTTCATCGATCCTTACTATCCCCCATTCCTGTTTATCGTCGTGGATCAGGCCTTCGTTTCTTAGCGATTTGTCTTTGAAAATGATCAACGGGAGATCCAGCGAACGTGCGATGGCCGCTTCGATATGCAACCAGGCGCTGGGAAAACATTTATCGTTGATCTTGCTTTCCTGCTGGCTTCCCCTTTTCTCGGCCCCTTCGCTTACGAAAAATCTTTCCAAAGCAAGTACGAAACAGCCATTCGAAAGTTTTAACTCTTCCACAATGGGCAGAATGGGATCATTATCATTCCAGGCCTTTAAGGTCTCCAGTTTGATACCGTTACTTTTGAAATAGTCCACCAGCTTATTGATATAATTTTGCTGGTGATCATTATGTGGGCTGGCAACGCTGAAAAATACTTTGATCTCTTCTCCACTATCGGCATGGTAGGTCGTAGTCTCCCCGAAAGTTTGTTCCTTATACTTTAGATACTCTTTTTTGGATCGGAGTAATTGCAGGATATTGGACCGCAGTTGATTCAGTACCAGGTCTACCTTCGGGCTCTCCACCAGACCGCTCCTTTCTTTTTCCAGGATAGCATGATAATTAGCCGACTGGATAGTGATCTGATCCAGATCCGAATCATCTTTAAAAAAGCTGTTTAAAAGAGTGATGGATTCCTCTAACTTATTCAGGGAAATTAAGGCTCTTATTTCCTCTTCTAACTGCTCAAAAGTCATCAACTAAAAGTTTCTCGATAAATTTAGATATCCTCCCGCTCGATCTCTTCATCCACTGTGTCGAATACCATGGTCTGAATAGAGATCACAAACCAGGTACGGAACATTTCCCAGGTGAAAGGTTCCGGCCAGTCTTCCGTATCGGTACACCATTCCAGCAACTCTTCATCGAGGATCGGTCTGAAATTGTACTTGAGCCATTCAATACTTTCCTCCAGGTCTTCCGTTGCAGGGATCAGATAGATATTGGCATTTTCATGTGCCAGTGGATGCTCCAGTCGTTCCGGTTGATCATCGGGAAAAACGTGGTTGACCCAATCGATCAGCGGTTGCTTCGGGGCCAGATAAAGTACGTTACGGTTAGGTATATTCAGAATTTCCATGCCGGCTTGCTTTTAACCGGACACAATTTATGTTAAAATTGCGACTTCTTCTGCAATTCATTGACGGCAAAGTTTACAAATAACTCAGGATTTAAATCACATTCCATGCAGCACGCCGAACCGCCCTATTTCATCGGTATAGACATAGGAACTTCCTCTGCGAAATCAGTGGCCTTTTCCAGCCATGGAGAGCCTTTAAAAGAAGCCTCAGAAGCCTATCCTCTCGACCGCCCGGAAACGGAGGCAGCCACGCAGGATGCAGAGGTCGTCTTTCGGGCAGCGATGAACAGTTTGCGGAATCTCGTGCAGAAAATGGGGTATGTCCCCACAGCGATAGGCCTCAGTAGCGCCATGCACAGCCTTATGGCCGTAGACTCCGACGGGCACCCCCTCAGCCCGTTGATCACCTGGGCGGACGGACGCGCCCAACAACAGGCCGAATTGCTGCGAAGCACGCCGCTGGGCATGGATCTTTATCACCGTAGCGGCACTCCGGTACATGCCATGTCGCCACTCTGCAAACTTGCGTGGTTGCGCAATAAAAAACCGGAATTATTCCAGCGTGCTTATCGCTTTATCGGCATCAAGGAGTATTTACTCTTCCGATTATTCGGAAAATGGGTGATAGATCACTCCATTGCCTCCGCTACCGGTATGTTCGACCTGAACGCACGTAGCTGGATACCGGATGCGCTGCAATATGCCGGGCTGGACGCCGAACGCCTGTCTGATCCGGTTTCCGTAACGTTTCAGCTAACGGACATGCAACAAGACCTGGCTACCACGCTAGGTATTCCGCCAAACATTCCCTGGATCATTGGTGCAAGCGACGGCTGTTTGGCTAATTTGGGAGCAGGAGATCTCCCCCATGATGCCGCCGTGCTGACCATCGGTACCAGTGGTGCTATCCGCATGACTGTTTCACAGCCCGTCCAGGATCCGGAAGGCCGCCTTTTCTGCTACATCCTCAATGAAGATCGATACGTGATCGGAGGTCCGTCCAACAATGGCGGTGTGGTGTGGGAATGGTTTTGCCGTCAGTTCTATCCGGAAAAGTCCATGGATGAAGTTTTCCGGGAAGTTCAACGGATCTCGCCCGGCGCGGAGGGCTTGCTTTTTCTACCCTACCTCTACGGCGAACGAGCTCCGGTGTGGGATGCCGGAGCCCGTGGGTATTTCTGGGGAATCGGAGCCGGTCATAGTCGTGCTCATTTTGCCCGGGCCGTACTGGAAGGCATCTGTCTGAACCTTTATCAGATCACCCAGGCCTTGATCACTTTAGGTGGCCCCATCCGGCTCATTCACGCCGACGGCGGCTTTACGCAATCTCCGGTCTGGATCCAGATACTGGCTAATGTATTGGGTATCCCGCTGGTGGTGAGTTCCAATCCACATGCATCCGCAAAAGGAGCGGCCCTGCTGGCGATGAGTGCCACTGGCCATTCGCCGGAAATGCAGGATGAGCAACAGGAAAACAAAGTCTATACTCCTGAAGAAAAGGAACACCAATCCTATAAGAAGATATTTGAACGATTCAAAAAGATCTATCCTACGGTAAAAGCGATGGAGGATGATCCGAATCAGCCCTCCGCCAAAGTCTCGTGAATATCCGTCTGACGGGCCTGCCAGGCCGGGATGATCGCTGCCAGTAATCCGACGCCGAGTGCACCTACCAGCAACCAGATCTCTTCCTTCAGGAACGTCCAGCCCGTGAAGGCATAACGATCGGCACTTTCCACTACCTCCCCGATAATGCTTAGCCCAATATGGCTGGCCAGCATACCGACTATGTAGCCGAGAACTGCCAGTAAGAGCCCTTCAAAAATGATCAGTAAAAAGAGCTTATCCTGCGAAGCTCCCAGCGTACGCATAATGGCCAGCTCATATTTGCGTTCCCGCAGAGAATTGAAAAGAGCAATGAAAATACTCAGAAAAGACACGCCGATAATGATATAGCCCAGCCAGCGCAGTACCTGCTCCCCCAGTCCAAGCTGATCAAACAACTTACTGATCTCATAAGACGGATTAGCGGCCATTAGATTGGTATTTTCATTGATCATCCGCGGCAGATTCAGTGTTCTGGCATTGCGGCCGTTAAACTGTACCAGTATGGATGTAATATCTTTATCCGTTTTTTCGTAAAGTGGGATGGTGTCCATGCCGGCCGCCTCGTGTATATGCGACTCTTCTTCGTGTTCCCCATCAGTTTCTTCAGTATGAGTTTCTCCTTCATCCGTAGAGGGCGTAGCCTGATGCTCATGCACTTCCCAGATACTCTCCGGTGCGGTCAGGATCAGTTGATCGATCACCGATCCACTTTTTTCCAGGATGCCCACCACCTTAAAGGCACCGGCATCGTCGTGCTCGAGGTCTTCGTTGATATCCAGGCCGTGCGTACTGAAGAATTCATTGCCGATCCGCAATCCTTCTTTATCCGCCACCCGGCTACCGATCACTACTTCCAGCGGGTGATGCCAAAGCTCACCTGCAGCCAGGGAATCCCGGTAATGTGCAATAATGTCCGGAGTCGTGCCGACGATGCGGAATCCCTGATAACTGTCACCCAGCGACAAGGGAATAGCTTTAGCGATCAGGGGATGCCCCGGGCGCAGAAAAGCTTTTGCATCGGCAATACTGATGTTGCCGGTAGGCGCATCCAGGTGATAGATGCTGCTCAACACCAGTTGTAAAGGACTGCCTTTGGCTCCGATCACCATATCAACCCCCTCCAGGTTGCGGGAAAACTGTTGATCTACCTGCTTGTTCAATAGCATGATCAACGATACCAGTCCGACACCCAGGGCAAAGAGGATTAGGCTCAGCAGCATGGACAGCGGCTTGTTGATGAGATTTTTCCAACTTAGCGATAAGACATTCATGATTGGAGCCGGATCTGATTAGCAAATTTATCTTTTAAGCGGCTGTCGTGCGTCACAATGAGCAATGTGGCCTTAACGGCTTTGGCCTGTTCTTCCAGCAAACGCAATACCTGTTCGCAGTTCTCATCGTCCAGGGCGGAAGTAGGCTCGTCGGCCAGGATCACCTCCGGGCTGTTGACCAGAGCCCGTGCAATGGCCACCCGTTGCTGCTCTCCCACACTCAGCCGGTCGGGCTTTCGATCAATTTTTTGCCCCACATTCAGTCGATCCAACAGTTTACCGATACGCCCATAGTCTGCGGGGAAACCGGCCAGATGCTGAGCCAGCGCCAGATTCTCTCCCACTGTCAGCGCACTGACGAAGTGAGATCGTTGAAAAATAATACCGATGTGCTGACCGCGAAACCGGTCCAGGGCCGGACCGGACAATCGGGCCATATCTGTCTTTTCCAATAGGATAGAGCCGGTAGCAGGGGATAACAATCCACCCAGCAGGTGCAGAAAAGTAGTTTTTCCACTTCCGGACTGCCCTAATAGCAACCAGTGTGAACCACGGTCACAGGCAATGTCCGGAAAACGGAACGTGTTTCCTCCGGGATAAGCAAATTGTAGTTGGTGAGTAGTCAGCATTAGATCAATACTGTGATACTGAGATGTAATAATGCCGTGATTATTAAGTACCGAGAACTTGTTATGGTCCGATAGCTATAGAAACATCATAGCATTACAGGATCACAGCATCATAACATTAAAAAATCATTCTTCTTCATCCAGGGAACGCAGATCATCCCGGTCGCGCAATTTCTTATCGTCCACATTTTCGTCCAGGAAATCATTGATCTTGTCCATATCGAAATTGTGCACCACTTCGCCGAACTCATTGATACTGATGTTAAAGCCTTCCAGTTCATCGTGCACTTCCGGGCTTTTATCGATCTTCTTTTTTTTGGCCATAATTTCCGTCAAATTACTAAGTAAAACGGGCCCGGGTAAATTAGTGAATCTTTGGGGGTTGGTATGGAATATGGAAGAGTTTTTGTGAAAAATGGGTGTTGGAGTGTTCGGGTGTTGAGGTGTTCGGGTGCCTGAACAGTTGCGGGGCGACACTTCAACACCCTAAATCATTGCCCCCCTTTACCCCGCCAAACCATCCATGATACGACCCGGCCGTCATCACCGATAAAAAACAGGAGCTTGGCTTTTTTATAAAATAGGTATTTGCCACCCTCGGCCGGACGAACGCGCACTGGGGTGCCATAGGCTTTTCGCACATGCGCTTCATTATCCCCGATCCTAACCTGACGGCTGCTGGTACCGGAGTAAGCGGTTGTTGTCTGGTGAAAAAAAACATATCGATTCTCGCTCTTATAATAAATATACAAGGCAGAATGAGCTTCCTTTTTTTCGTACAGGGTAGCATCTCCGGTGGAGATCACGGCTGAACTAACGTCGAGGCTACCGTCGTTCATTAGTTGTTGAAGAGAAATGCCGTCGATACTTTCCGGTTCATCAGTAAATACATTATAAGTTTCTCCTCCGAAAGAAGTAAATACTGCTGTCCCCCCCTCCGCAATCGTCTGATTACGCTCGGCCAAAGAGGCCAGATCCGTATCGGGATCGACCTGGTACTGGCGATGTGCAAGATCAAACATCTCATCCCGTCGCGATGCATTGCCGATATAGTCAAAAAGGATACCCTTAACGAGATGACAGTGTCCTTTCGTGGCCGATGTTCCCGGGGCCATCTGCAGCGCCTTATCTACATCTGTCATCGCTTTACGGAGCAGAGTGTTGTCGTTTCGCCACCGGCCCTGGATAGCCTGCACGGAAGCCAGATTGAGATGGCTACCGGCGTCATTATCACGTATCGATATCGCTTTTTCAAAATGCGCAGCCGCTTGGTCAAATAGTTGCCCAATAAATTCCTCTACATTTTCTATGTTTCCCCGCCGGCCGGAATTTGGCTTTATTTCGAAGGGGAATACATACTTTATGCGACCCTCCGCATCTTTTTTGCTCATCAGGCTCAATCCCCACATGGCCAGATTGGTGCCCCGGTTGCTCCAGACAGCAGCATCTTCAGGATGATCGGTCGCCAGTTTGGAAAAACAGGATTCCGCTTCTTCAAAATTTTCGGTCAACATTAACCCCAAACCGATCCTGAATAGCAGTGGATCAGCGGTTGAAATAGGAGCAGCAGTTGCATAATAGGGCGGGAAATGTCCGGCCAAAACGAGGAGCAATAGCGTACAAAAACTGGGCTTTTTCATTATTTCGGATTTATGTGTTCTTTAATTTTGGTCACCAGTATCCGGGGATCCAGCCAAATTGGCCCCTTCAGGCTTTTATCGGTACCCACCCATAAGCGCTGTCCGTCTGCCGTTACGAGCATGGTTCGTATTTGTTCCTGCATATTTATATTCCCCAAAGGCAACTGTCGTTGCCAATCGTAAAAATGAACGGTCGGGCCGGCGGCTACTGCCAGTTTTGTACCCTCATTTTTCCAAAAGAACAGGTCCACGACCCCTGCTGCCAGAGGTATGATGACCGCTTCGTCAGTGGAAAGGTTGGTTTTCCCTCCCTGCCACGGGAAAATATAGAGGTTTCGGTCTGCGCTCCCGAGCAGCAACTGCCGGCCGTCGGGGCTAAAAGAAAGGACATTGATCTCCGCCGGAAAGGTTTGCTGATGGAGCAGGCGGCCCTCTTGCCAATTCCAGATAAATAGTCGGGTATTATCCCAGCCCAGTACATAACGTTCGTCAGGAGAGAAAATCGTGCCTCTTACAGGAACTGTATTATCCGCCGCAGTTTTAAAAGTTTGACGGAGGGCTCCCGTTCCGCTATCGTAGAGACTGACCTGCCCCAGTGATTGAGCGGCTGAAATATAACGGCCGCCGGGAGAAAAGACAGCCCGTTGAAACGCCAGACCAGAATGCTCAGCCTGGATCGCTCTGATCAGGCTCAAATTGTCCATACCCATCAATTGCAGACTGAGTTCCTGACAAATCAGCAGCGTGCCCTGTTCCGACAGATCCATGTTGCGGATGCTGTTGTTACGGGCAAGATGGCTGACCTGACCGGCGAACATCCCCATTTGGCCATTTTCTGTAGCCCAAATTATCTTTCCGGATTTTTGCGTTTCCCTTAGGCCGATAAGTGGACCGTTCAGATCTTGCACTTTACGATCCAGGGATATTACAGGTTCCCAGATCACTATCTGGGCAGCACCATTCATCGAGAAGTAAGCCCGGTCGGCATAGCCGGCAATAAACCGGGCCGGCTCGTCCTGAAAACCGGTTTCCGGGTGCCTATACCTCGTTCGGCCACTTCCATCAATTACCTTAAATTCGAAATCATTAATGTCAGATAAACCATATCCATTTGCAGTCGATGTACTTTCCACCAACTGGTAGCCGGTTTGCATCGGTTGTAGAATAGCTCCCGTATCGTAGGCTGTCGCCAGCAAGGCACCCAGTACGGCCGGGCTGGCCGGTGCCTGTTCGTAGGCGGCGACCGCCGTGCGCAGCGCTTCGTATTTTTTCCCTTCCTGCAGGTAGGCCAGGGCATTGGCAGCCGATTGATTCGCGCGAAACAGGCGTTCTGCCGCAACGGCCCGCCTTTCGGTTTCCTGAGTAGTTTGCAACAGGAGCTGCGCGGAATCCTCTAATAATCGTAGTGCATCTTGCTGTTGAGCCAGCTGACTTTCCGTTTGATGGAGTTGTAGATCCTGAACTTCTATTTGACCGGACAGGCTATCGCTTTTCTCCTGCAGCACATCCAGGTTGCCCTGAATAACCAATCTATTGGCCTTCTCCTGATTGCCGTAAACAAGCCCCCCGACCGCTGCGATACCGAGTAAAGCCAGGATACCGAAAAGGACATTTCTCTGACGACGGCGCTTCATTTCTGCGGCTTTGCTCCGGGTCACCAACTCCTGTTCTTCCCGCTGCAGGGTCCGCATGTAAGCCCGTCCCTGCGCTACCTGATCCAGGTCATACCGGTCGAGGGGAGGTGGGATGGCGTCGGCAGTTTCCTGTACCCGCCCCTCCAATATGCGGCGAGCCCGCTGCCCCGGGCGGTCCGATTGCCGGAACATACGCTGTACGATCGGCGCCAGCGTGTCGTGGCTAAGGCTGGATCCGGCAGCAGACGACTTGAGTAACAGATGATGCGTACAGCTTTGTAAGAGCTGATCCAGGCCGGGAACGTGTTGGTATTGAGCCCGAAGTTCGGTCGGGCTATTACTTTGTGCGGTATTTCCAGCGGTAGTGTGTTGATAGAGGATATCCAGCAGGAGGCCATTGGCCACTGCCTGGGGATGGACCACCGCCACCTGATCCATTTGGATGGCCACAAATTTGTCGAGCTGCCACCATTGCTTTTTTAATTGCCGGTATAATTCGACCGTGAAGTGAGGCCGGTGAGGCGCCTCGGCCCTGGCAGCTTCCCACATATTAGTAAGCATGATCTGAAGAATGGGTGCAACGGTTGCTTCTTCCTGCGGCAACAGTTCTCCGGAAATAATACCGGGGAGTTCCTCATCGATCTGCAATTGATAGCGTTCGCGTAAATCCCGGCGGGAGGTCAGTCCCTTGACGATCTCTTCGATCTCCGACCGGTTGAGCGTCGGCAAAAAAATGCCGCTGCGCGGCAGCATAGCTTCCTGCAGTGCCTTTTCTACTTCGGGATAAAACTCCTTGCGAAATCCCAGGATCATTTTACCGGCCGGCCGGTCGGCAATTGATCCGAAAAGCTCCCTCAGGCCGGCGACAAAGGCGGTCCATTCGGCTTCACCGCTGTGCTTGTCCGGTTGAACAAAAACTTCTTCCACCTGATCCAGAATGACGATCAACGGCCGGTGGTGCCGGGCCTCGATGCGGTGCCAGATACGTAGCAGCGGAGGAAAATGGTCGTAGGCCGGATTCTGCGGTATACTTTCCAGACCGCGCTGCATTAAAGTGCGCACCCCCTGTAATTGTTGTTGCAGCGCACGATCTTGCGGCCGGTCTTGCAGGAGTTGTTCCAATCGTTGCAGTAATTGCCGTAATTCCGGATCAGGCGTAGGCCTTTCAACCGGCTTTTTCTCTTCCGGCATTGCCCGCAAGGTCTGCAACAAGGTTTGATGCAACCCGATCTGAGCATTCCGGCGCAAATAGACCACCTGATAATCAGCTTCCAGCCGGGGTACCAGTCCTGCCTCAAATAGTGAAGATTTACCGCTGCCGCTTTGTCCGTGCAACAGGATCAGCGGGGGGCTATCGGGATTCGCAATTCGGTCGTACAGCAGGCGAATGTGCCGGGCTCTGCCGAAGAAGACTGGAGCGTGCGCCCGGTCGTAGCGGCGAAAAAAAAGGAAAGGTGGATCGGGCAGATCTGCCACTTGCACCGGTTCGGGCAGCCCCAGCAGCGGATCGACCTGGGTGAGGCTCCAATGCAATTTGTCTTCCTGTGCCGGAGCATGTAGTATACTCCAGGGCACATCACTGGGGATGGATTCCAGTTCCCGTAAATATAAGCCTCGTTGGTCCCTTCCGTGCGAAGACATGCGCACGGTATCCACGGCATCATCAAAAGCACGTTGGATGGACAAACCCACGCCGAGCCCCTGGTAAAAACGGTCGGCCCAAAGGGTTGCAGCCCCGTCATTGATAGCGCGATCTGTACCGATCACTACCGATATGCCGGCTGCGATCAGGCTTTCGGCCAAAGGCAGGCTATGACAACCGTTGAGCACTACGACCTGCAGGCCTCTTTGCCGGCCTAAAAAGGAAATGAGGCCCGCTCCGCCGGTGGCTTCATTACTTTCTCCACTATCACTTTGCAATAACAGATCGAAACTATCAGCATGCCCGCCGTAGTGGAACAGGACGATCTCCTCACCGTGCCGCTGAAAGGCATTGACGATGTCCCCGATCGAAGCGTCATCGATGAAAATGCGCCGGCACAAGCCCATATCCTCGGCCAGGTCGGTAGCAGACTTCACGCATTTCCTTTCCCGGGCCAGTGCCCGCAGGTAGCCGAGTTGGCTCTGCTGATCGTTGGCGTAGGTGAAGAGGAAATGGGGCATAGGGTGTGGTTGCGTTTAGGAGGTGACTAAGGTAGGAAGTTTCGGGCGTTTTTCTTACATTTAAGTTTTGACGGTATGAAAAGCACTTGCTTATACCTGTTCTAAACCCCTACGCTTCATGAGACTGATCTTTTTACTTTTCTTTCAACTTACCATACTACAATTTGGGCAGGGGCAAAAGCCGGAACTAGTGGTGCAGATGGGGCATGGTTCCTTATTGTCCGCGACATTTTCCAGTGATGGTAAATACATCCTGACATCTGGTGAAAATATTGCTAAACTCTGGGATGTGTGGGGTCGCGAATTACAAATATTTAGCGGGCATACCGATTTGGTTCAATCAGCTGCTTTCTCTCCAGATGGAAAGCATATTTTGACAGGCAGCCTCGATGATACTGCCAAACTCTGGGATTTGCAGGGAACCGAACTGCTAACTTTGACAGGACATCATTCAGATGTCTTGGCAGTTGCTTTTTCTCCCAACGGACAATATCTGGTTACTGCTGCGAGTGATGCTACTGCTATACTATGGGATCTTAAAGGACGTGAAATACAGACCTTCCGGGGACATAGCTCGGATGTGTGGTCGGTGGCCTTCTCACCCAGTGGGCTATATGTTCTTACCGGAGCTGGAGACCATACCGCTAAACTCTGGGATCTACAGGGTAATGAACTCCGATCTTTTGCAGGGCATACACATTCGGTGAGTTCGGTTGCCTTTTCTTCAAGTGGAGAATACATACTCACCGGGAGCTGGGATACTACCGCCAGGATGTGGAATTTGCAGGGAAACGAAATCCAAACCTTCCAAGGACATCGATCGGCCGTACTATCTGTTGCCATCTCTGCTGATGGAAAGCATATACTAACCGGCAGTTTTGATCGGACCGCGAAAATATGGGACCTAAATGGACAGGAAATAATGACCTTCAGACCTCATCGTATGTGGGTTCGTTGTGTTGCCTTCTCGCCCGATGGGCAGCGGATTCTGACAGGAAGTGAATATTCGATCAGAATTTTAGATTTGGCGGGACGCGAACTGCAAAGTTTGCAGAAGTATGAGTCAACTGTACTTTCAGTGGCTTTCTCTCCCGATGAATCGTGGATAGTAACAGGTCATTGGGATTATACCGGCAAATTGCTGGATATATATCATCGCAAACTTTTGACTTTAAAGGGGCATAGCCTGGAGGTTTCATCTGTGACTTTTTCTTCTGACGGCAAAGCCCTACTTACCGGAAGCCTGGATGGAACAGGAAAGCTATGGGATTTAAGTGGGCAGGAACTAACAACCTTTAGGGGGCATACCGATTGGGTAAATGACATTAAATTTTCTCCGGATGGCCAAAAGGTTTTGACCGCAAGTAGTGACTCAACAGCCAGGCTTTGGAGTTTAAACGGTGATGCATTACAGACTTTCAAAGGGCATAATGACGGGGTGAATGCAGTTGCTTTTTCTCCTGACGGCCAGATGGTATTGACCGGAGGTAGAGATTCTACCGCTAAACTTTGGAGCTTAGACGGACATGAATTACAAATGTTCAAGGGGCATACCAATTGGGTAAATGCTGTTGCTTTTTCCCCCGATGGACAAAGGGTATTGACCGGAGGCAGAGACTCCGTAACCAGACTTTGGGATCTGAATGGACAAACATTACAGGATATTAAAGGCCATAAGGATGAAATCAGTTTTTTAAGCTTTTCACCAGATGGACATGTTATTCTAACCGGCAGTGATGACAGAACAGCCAGACTTTGGGATTTAAATGGAAATGAGATACGACGTTTTACAGGGCATGATGATAAACTCACTTCTGGTCAGTTTATCAATAAGGGGAAGCAATTGATAACCGGCAGCTATGATAATACTGCCAAACTTTGGGATGTGTCATCCGGAGAAAACCTATTAACATTCATTAGTTTTTCAGATGATGATGGTTCATGGGCAATGATCAGACCGGATCAATACTATATGGTATCGAATAACAAGATGAAGTATATTCATTTTAAAAATGGACTCCAGGCTTATAACTTCGAACAATTTGACCTCCGTCTTAACCGCCCTGATAAAATCCAGGAAACCCTTCTCTCTTTCGGTGCCGACTCC
>JAGQXH010000170.1 GCA_020436695.1 Lewinella sp.
CGAGTGGTACTTTGTAGGTAATGTTGATGATGTACATGTTCGATTGCTTTTACTGAAACAGTTTTTCTTTTTTAAGCTGAATGCGATGAGGTTGCCCGTTACGTAAAACTTCTATTTCCAGCATTTCCGTTTCCTGAAGTTGGAAATGCTCTACAAAATCGCAATAATCTTCAAAAACGTATGGCCGGCCGTTAATACGGAAAACCTCTTCTCCCGGTATCAGGTTTTGAGCCGGGCCGGGCTGATAAACGGTGCCGATCACTAGCTTACCGTTGATAAAATCAAAACTCAGTCCGTAAGATCTGACATTGGAGGGATCGACTGATGTTTCGAATGGTTTGAAATACAGTCGTTTATCCGACAGGTCGATCATCACCCGGTGCGTTTCCAGTATCTCGCTACCCAACAGGTCACTGGATGCATCCGGGTAGACGGTGGTGATCACGTCGATCAGGATAAGATCATGGAAACTGACCGTGTCAAATTTTACCAGGCTCATATTTGTTCGCACGGTGCTGTTACCGGCATTGGACCGTGCTCCGATCATTTCAAGAGAAGGATATTCCCCTGAACGGACGGGAGCGCTCTCCGACTGTAGTTTCAGCAGACCATTGAAACCGGTGTCGAATCCCAACTCGCCGGTATAGTCGCCGATAGTATAGGTCAGGCTCGGTTTGTAAATAATATCCGTCTTTAAAGGAACGCTAATGCCCTTTTGGATCATGTGGAGCTGTTCGCGATCATCCGTTAACGTAAGTTGTCGGGTTTGGTTGTCGAATTGCCAGAGGCATTCTTTCATGGCATTGGGCCCCAGTGTGCCGTCAATGCCCAGGCAGCTAAACCACTCACTTTCGGTAAAGCCGATCCGGGCCATACCCACATCGGCAAAGATGACCGAACCGATCTCCAACTGATCCACCAGATAGGTATTGATCCGGTTGGTGACACTGTTTCCGTCTTTGACATCAATGTAGCTGACGGGCCGGATATTTTTCAGTTGCTTAAGCAGCTTTTCGGAAAATACTGTATAACCGCCCGTATCAAAGATGAAACGATAGGCATTCCCTTCGATAGTGACTTCGAAAATAGGTAAGCCGGAAATCAATTCGTAATCGATTTCCTGGTAAAAACCAGTGGCGCGAATGGAAGCTTTTCCAAGAATGGTATTAGATCGTATCCGGTGATAGGTGGCACAGTTGGCAAGTAACAGGATCAAAACACAGAGAGCGAACAGTTTTTTCATTTTGATAGAGCGATTTTAGGATGAGAGAACGTAAATAGCGGAAAGACTGGAAAATCAGCGTATGTGCAAAACTGTATTGGTATATTCCTCAATCTCCAGATCCAATTCGTCGCCGACTTTGATCTGGGTGGATTGCTCCTTATCGATCTCGATTTTTCCCAAACGGTCTTGATGATCAGTTTCAAGGATATTATCAAAAGACTTAAGCCAGGTTCTGCTTTTTCGCTTTACTCTTACGACTACCTGCCGGCGGCTAAAAAAGATCCGGTCCTTTTTGAATGTACGGTTGGCCCGAATGTAATTTCTAATATAGACCAGCAATAGGGCACCTGTAAACAGAACGGCCACTAATAACACGGCATCCTGGTAATCCATTCTTTCTACCATGCTTGGACGCCCTCGTCTTCCCGGTAAATAGGGAACAATGAGCCAGATGACCGGCGCGATCAGTAGCGCGTAGATGATGCTCTTCTCATTCTTTTCGTGTAGCTTTTCCTTGATCAGTGCGAGTTCTTCATCAGTGAAGTTGGTCCAGCTTGCCATGGCGCGTTATTTAAGTAACGAACTCAAGATAACACATCTTAAACACTTTGCTCATTCTTTCAAATGCCGGTGTTCTGACCGGGTCCGTACTTCCTCACTCCAGGGGATATTGCTCCAGGACCTTATTTCGGGTACGCTCATCCGCAAGATCAAAACCAAAGCCCGTCTGACTACCGAAGATCTGATAGCCGTATTTCAGTCCATAATAGCGGTCCAATAGCATTTTGAGGGGCCCTTCCGCCAGTTCTCCTGCACGGTAGGCCTGGTAAACTACCGGTAAATAACGCTCCATCATGGCTTCGTTGGCATGCTGGATCACCGCCCACATCGTACTTTCGTAACGTTGGCCCACCAATGATCGGCCGATATATGTTCCATATTCAGTATAGAGTGAATCGATCAATCCCTGGTTTCTCCGGTCCAGCGCTGCTTGTTTCGGCAATTGCCGGTCTCCACTCTTTTCCCGGTATTGCTGATCAGAGCGGTTGATCCGGTCCATCATTTTTACCAGCTTATCATTCAGACCGTAATCCTGTATATATCCATCGAGATCGAAAACCGGGTCAGCTGCAGCTGAGGCGCTGCGGCAATTCCTGCTTGCCTCCAGCCATTGTTCCCGCACCGGGTCGTATTTATCATTGCTCATGGCCTTGTCTTTCAGGGCCAGGAAATAATCACAACTGCCTTCGGCCTCCCGGAATTTCCGAAATGCCAGCTGAATGTTATCGTTGCTTTCCCGCACCGTCAGCAGCGCCGAGAGGATATTGAAATAGTCGGCCATATTGAAATTGGCCGGATCGTTTTTTGTAGCCGCTTTCATTTCCCGCAGGATCATGGCGGCATAATTCACATCTTTCTCCGTAATCCCTTCTTTCAGGACCGGTTCATACCGGAGGATCTGCGATTCAAAATCTGCGAAGGTAAGGGCACGAGCCGGATTGTGTATATCCTGCCCCCGGCAGGCGCAGATCATTACGGCAAAAGTGGTAAGGAGCGTCAGGTGTTTCATGATTTACGGGTTGAGGGTGATGAGAAATTCAACATAGGGACGTTCTGATATCCATCTAAGTTTTAGAACGGCCCGGGAAATCTTTCCCCATTTCTTACCAATTGGTAATTGCCGGCAAAAAATCAAACGGCAATTTTGCCTTAAAAAGAAATGAGCAATAAAAACGTATTACTCACCGGTATTACCGGTTTTTTGGGATCACATACAGCCATTCGGCTGCTGGAAAAGGGTTACTGCGTAACCGGCACCTTGCGCGATGCCGGCCGGGCCGATCCTATCCGAAAGGTCATCGGACAGCATACGACCCATCTTGATCAACTGGTGATCAAAGAGGCCGACCTGAATGATCGAGAAGTGTGGTTCCGGCTGGCCGAAGGAATGGATTATATACAGCATATCGCTTCCCCTTTCCCGCGCACGCTGCCCAAGGATGAAACAAAACTCCTGCAGGAGGCGAAACAGGGGGCGCTAAACGTGCTGGAAGCAGCTGCGGCCAGGCATGTAAAACGCGTCGTCATGACCTCATCTACCGGAGCGGTCCTATACGGCAAGACGGAAGCACAACTCGCCGGAACTTTTGACGAGACCGACTGGACCGATGTAAACAATCTTTCCGACACTACGCCCTATTTCCGAAGTAAGACCCTGGCCGAACGGGCTGCCTGGGATTTTATGGAGAAGGACGAGTCAGGGCTGGAACTCACCACGGTACTGCCGGCTGCAATATTGGGTCCTGTTTTGGAAAAAGACTTTGGCACTTCGGCCAATATGGTGATCAAAATGCTGGACCGCAGTGCACCGGCGCTGCCCGGCATTGGCTTCGACATTATCGATGTGCGCTCGGTGGCTGATCTGCTGATCTTGTGTATGGAATCTGACCGGTCAGCCGGTGAGCGATATATTGCTTCTTCCGGCTATCTGACCTTCCGGGATATGGCGCTTATCCTGAAGCAGCAGTTTCCTGACCGGAAGATACCGACGGTTCAACTTCCCAATTTTATGGTGCGCTTGTTCTCCAACATTGACCCTACGCTCAAGCCCATCCTGGTCGATCTGGGAGTGGAAAGGAAGTTGGATAGGAGCAAAGCCGTAAAAGAATTACAGTGGCAACCCCTACCTGCGGAAGAAGCCGTAACTTCCTGCGCCAAAAGTATTCTGGATCTCGGAATTGTAAAATAAATGGAAAAACTCAGAGCCGCATTGGGTTTCAACGGCATCTTGTCCGGGGACTCCATCGACTATGTCCTTACCTCTTATCAGCGACGGGAATTAAAAGTAGGGGATCATTTTCACGAAATGCATAAGATCGCCAATGAGATCGCTTTTGTGGAAAAAGGCGTGTTGCGGGTATATGCGATCGACCCGGAAGGGAACGAAGTCATCAAATACTTCGTTAGGGAAAATCAGTTCGCAGTTGATCTGGACAGTTACTATTCGGTGACCCCCGGGAAGGATGCCTTCCAGGCGGTGGTGGATTCGGAGATCTACACCATTCATAAACAGGTGATCGCCCGTTTGTGTGAAGAGATCCCCAATCTGTACATCTTTCTGAAGAGCATCACCGAGGCGCAGTTGCTCAACAAGATCAAGGATAATGATTTCCTGAATTTCGGAACTTCCAAGACGAAGTATCTGGAGTTTGTGAAACGCTATCCGGAATTGGTACAGCGGGTGCCGCAGCAATATATTGCTTCCTATTTGAAGATCACGCCGCAGTCGCTGAGTCGAATTCGACGAGAGTTGATGGAAAAGTGATGTATAATACCCCAGACATGAAAGAGACCAAAATGACTTTCCGAACAGCTACCCGGCAGGATCTGCCCGCCATCATCCAAATGCTTGCCAACGATAAGCTCGGCAAAACCCGTGAGGATCTCCGCGACCCATTGCCGGAGGTCTATTATGAAGCTTTCGACCGGATCAGCCGGGATGCTAATCAGGAATTGATCGTTCTCGAAAATGAGGCCGGAGCGATCATTGGCACTTTGCAATTGTCCTTTATCCCGTATCTGACCTACAGGGGC
Organism: Lewinella sp.; assembly: GCA_020436695.1. Classification (GTDB taxonomy): domain Bacteria; phylum Bacteroidota; class Bacteroidia; order Chitinophagales; family Saprospiraceae; genus Flavilitoribacter. The sequence continues at coordinate 4,820 of JAGQXH010000170.1, forward strand.
GGCATCCGGGCACAGATCGAAGCCGTTCGTATCCGTGAAGACCAGCGCGGGCAGGGCATCGGGCAGGAAATGTTTCAATGGGCCATTGACCGGGCCAGGGAAAGAAATGCTCACCTGCTGCAACTGACCACCGATAAAAAAAGACCGGAGGCCATACGATTTTACGAAAAGCTGGGGTTTAAGGCCACGCACGAAGGGATGAAGTTGCATTTCTATATTGATGCATAGCAGGTTTTGTATTGCACAAAACCTGATGTACGTCAGAAATAGGGTAATCGCATTAAAACGAATCTTATAGAAGGGAAATGAAAAGCTGCAATACTCTGAACATTTGCGTGAAATATAGCTGCTTGTCGTCTTTACCCATATTTTGTCGTCAGTTGCGGGTGGCCGGCCGGTATGTTTGAGCATTAGTGTAGGCTTGAGCCGGTGGCTCAAAGAACGATGTACGAGTTTAGCGGCCTAGCGTTTTTTGCCTACTTTTTGGGGCAATGCCAAAAAGTAGGATGTTCAATTTGACCTTTTTCAAAAAATACAACTTAATGTGATTGCTCTGTGCTTCAGTATAAGTTGAACCATTCCGACCTGATTTTTTGTATTTTGCCCTTCCAATCGCTTCAATATAAAAACACCTGCATGAAATCTCATCTGATCATCTTTTTTTCTCTGATCAGTCAATTGTGTCTGGCAAATATGGCTTCTCCGCTCCGGGAAGGCACTCATGCCGCTTCGGCTTTTTCCAGCCGGGATATCGATATATTGCGAGAGATCATTCAGGTGTCGATCGACAAGGATTTTAGCCGGGCAAGTTACCGCATCACTTATCACATCCAAACGGACTCGGCCGGGCAACAGGTGCCGCTGCTTTTTTTGGCCCGGGATTACCTGGGCGATTTCCAGGTGTGGGTGGACGACAAGGAGGTGCAATTACTGGCCATACCCAACGAATATCTGCTCACCCCCGATTCGCTTTTACAACGCTTTTCCAATACTTTCCGACCAGATGGAGCTACTAGGGGTGAACCCGCCGTGGTGATACAGTGGCAAAAAAACTCGGGGGAATATTATCATTTTTACGACCTGAAATATTTTGAGATCGATCTGGACAAAGGACCGCACACCATCCGGGTAGCATACAATGCGAGTGTATGGACGGATATTTCCGACTGGGTCAAGCAATCCAGTTTCCGCTATGCGCTCTCTCCGGCAAAATACTGGCGCTCCTTCGGTAGCCTGGAAATTGAACTGGATGCTACGGCCTTTGACCGCCCTTTCAGCACCAATCTTGGAGCACCGCACAGTGGCAGTCTGCAGGACAAAGCCGTTTGGCAATACGATGAACTTCCCGCCGAACATTTTGAGATCATCTTTCAACCTGGGATCAATGCCTTTGCCAGTCTGTTGATCGTGATCGGCCCTTTTGGACTGACCCTGCTGATGGGCGTTTTTCTGGTCATTCTGCATTATTGGGCGATTAGATCGTATAGAAACCGCCATCCGGACCGGCGGCATTCCTGGGTTGTGAGTCTGGGCAGTCTGGTAGTTCCTTTTCTGTTGTTGATCTTTTATATGGAAGCATACGAATTGATCGATCTGGCGATCGGACCGGCGGCGGGTCGTTATCACGGATACACTTTTCTGGTCATTTTCTACTATCCGGTATTGTTGCTCTTTTACTGGCTGAGTATGTGGCGGGTGGATAAGTATTTAAAGCGAAGAATTTCAAAATCCTGATCTGTAAATATTGATAATACCCGGCATGAAATCACGACTTCTCTTACCCTTGCTATTGGTATGGCCTATACTTGGCGATCTGTCCGCGCAGCCTGTAGCAGATGGATCCAATGTAGTTTCTCCTACCCCCTTGGTATATGGCTTTCAGCACACCATTCATTCAGTCCTATTGGATCAGGACCGGAAAGTGAATATTGCGCTACCGGAAAGCTTTTACGATGCGTCGGAAGCGCATACCTATCCGGTATTGGTATTGCTCGAAAATGAATTCTTTCAGATGGCGGCCGGAGTGGTCAGACACTTAAGCTCAGTTGAGCGCATGCCGGAAACTATTGTAGTCGGTTTACTGGATGAACCGGTCACTCCTGCGGTATATACCAATGGAAGTAATTTCTGGCCCTTCGAGCAGCTGCCCGGAGAAGATCCGGATGCGTTTAAGGAGCATTTGAGGAAGGAATTGTTTCCCTATCTGGAAGAAAACTTCCGGGCTAATGATTTTCGCATGATCATGGGGCTTTCCTACACCTCGATCTATGCCCTGCATACCTTCGTGCAGGAACCGGATCTGTTCGATGCCCACATCGGTATTGCCTGCGGGGATATTTTGGGAATGGGTTACAAGGAAGGACAAAGTTTTAAGAACCTGATCGTTGAAGCGGTAAAAAAAGGGACCGGGAAGAAACGCTACCTTTATCTAACCTCTGCCGATGCCGACGGCGCCGGCACTGCGCCGGAGATCCAGGCCAACCTAATAGAACTGGATAGTTTGCTTGCTCCTCTCCGGTCGGATGATTTCCGTTATATTGCCACCGTCTATCCCGACGAAGGGCATTACGATGTAGCATTGCCCGGCTTGCTGGACGCGCTGGAACTGATCTTTCCTAAGGAAAAATGGTTTGCCCGTTATCGTAAGATCATCGAAATCCCGGGAAAGGCAATGGATAATATTGACGAGTATTATCACCAACTTTCAGCCGACTACGGCTTTACCATATTGCCCAGAGCAGATCGTTGGAATAGTGTAAACCGCCTGAACTGGATCGGTCCCTGGCTGATCAGAGAAGGTAAGATAAGCGAAGGAATTGAAGTGATCGAGCGCTGGGTCACCTATCGTCCCGGTTCGGTCCCGGCACTGGATCAACTTTCCCGCGCCTACGAAGCAAATTATCAACTGGATAGGGCACTGATGACATTGGAAAAAGTAGTACAACTGGCCGAAAGTTCCGGGACCGATAATGCAGACCTACGCGCAAGAGTGCAGTTACTCCGGGCAAAAATCGGAAAAGAATGAGTGCTGGATATGAGATCAGTCGAGGGCAGAAAGAAGATATCCCGGCATTGGCTAAACTGCTTATCTATACCTGGCAACAGGCCTACCGTGATTTTTTGCCGCTTTCTTTTCTGGAAAAGATGGACGTGTCGCGGCAGGAGAAGCGTCATCAGCGCTATATGGATTCCGGTATCCGTTATTGGGTGGTAAAAGATCGGGAAGGCGAACTTTGCGGATTCACCTCATATGGTCCCAACCGATTCAAGCAATACTTCAACGTACTAGAGCTGTATACGCTCTATGTAGCGCCGGCGCATCAGGGTAATGGTTTGGGAACGCAACTACTGGAACAGGTAATTACGGAAAACGGTGAGAGATATGACAGTATAGTGGTTTCAGTCATGTCGAAAAATCCATACCTCGGCTTTTATTTGAAAAACGACTTTGCCGTGATCGCAGAGGACGAGATCGACTTCGGGTATTTTCAAGTGGAAGGACTTATTTTGGAAAGGGAGGTCAGGAGATAAAGAAGATCAGGTCGTTTATTGAAAGATCCTGATCACGAATTTTAGCAAGATCATTACAACATCACAGAATCACAACATTATAAAATCACAACATCAAAACCATGCAGTCAATCAACATCATGGAAAAATTTGCCCTTTTCGAAAAGCAGTGGACACCGTTTATTATCGGTGAACTCAACGGGCAGTACGTCAAACTCTGCAAGCTGAAAGACGATTTTGTCTGGCACAGCCACGAAAATGAAGATGAACTCTTCATGGTCTTCAAAGGGACCCTGTACATGGATTTCCGCGATGGCAGAACCGTGGAAGTAAAAGAAGGAGAGATCCTCATCGTACCCAAAGGAGTGGAACACCGTCCTCGTACCAACGGAGAGATCGTTTTCAATCTGCTGTTTGAACCCAAGGCCACCCAGCATACCGGTGAAGTGGAGGACGAGCGGACTGTCAGGGAATTAAGCTGGATCTGAAGATATCACCATATTAAACACGTCTTCTTACACAGTAAGGAACGGACTGGATAATAACTGTTCATTTGAGGCTTCATTGTTTCATTGTTGCATTGCCATGATCTCAATGGAACAATGGAACAATGACAATATTCACATTCCAAACCCGAACAACCCATGACACTCAAGATCGAACACCTGATCTATTTTGTTTTTCTCATAATAAGTTGTCGGTCGGAACCTCAAACTCCGACTACTCAGGTAAGGAAGGAATTTTTTACCAATCCGCTGCTTAATGCCGGCGCAGATCCCTGGATCATCCGGGATGATTCGGTATTTCATTATTGTTTTTCCAGGAGCGGTTCGCTTTGGGTAGAAACTGTGAAAGACATAACTGATCTCACCCGTGACGGAGCAGTAAAAGTATGGACACCGCCGGCCAATACCATGTATTCCAAAGAGCTGTGGGCGCCGGAATTGCACAAAATAGGGAAGCAATGGTACATCTATTTTGCGGCGGATGATGGTGACAACAACCATCATCGGATGTATGCATTGCAATCGAATGGAAGCACGGTAGAGAGCGGCTTTGAATTTGCCGGTCAGATCAAGGCTCCTTCCGACAAATGGGCCATCGACGGTACGGTGCTTCATCATAATGACCGCTCTTATTTTATCTGGTCGGGCTGGGAAGGGGATGTCAATGAGGCCCAGCATCTGTATATCGCGGAGATGTCTTCTCCCCTGGAGATCAGTTCGGAACGGGTGCGCATTTCTTCTCCGGACTACGAATGGGAGCAGCGGGGTTCCGGCAACGGCCTGCCCACCATCAATGAAGGTCCGCAGATCCTGGAACGGAACGGAGAGGTGTTCATTATTTACTCCGCAGCCGGAAGCTGGTCCGATTATTATTGTCTGGGCATGTTGAAGCTGATGGGCGATGACCCCATGCAACCGAAGGCCTGGCAGAAAAGCCCGGAACCCGTTTTTGAGGGCACCGATTGCGTGATCAGTCCGGGCCACTGCTCCTTCGTTAAGATCGGCCGGCAGGACTGGATCGTCTATCACGCCAACAAGGTGCGCGGCGGCGGCTGGAACAGCCGCTATGTGAAAATGCAGCCGGTATACTGGGATGATTACGGGCCGTTATTGGGTGCACCGGTGCAGGATGGGGTGATATTGGAGGTGGTTTATTAGATTGGGTGATCATGCCGGTATCGATGAACATGCTCCACACTGCCCCGTGATCACTCCGTTAAACGCTTCCGGTATATAGCCTGGAGGTAAATGAACCCTGACCTCTTCCCGCAGGCACTCCACTTTCCCACATGAGCGACAGCGAAAATGGAAATGATTGTGATGATGATGCCCTTTCTCGCAATTCACGCATAAGGCAAAGTACTGCTTCCCGTCATCGCCGATAATTTTATGGACTAACCCATCCTCACTGAAACGATTTAGTATCCGGTAAATGGTGGCCCGGTCGATACCGGACACCTCCGACTGGATCATATCGTGACTCAGCGCCCTGTCTGAAGACTGTAGCGCGGCCAGTACTTCCTGCCTGGATACTGTATTTCTTCTTTTCATTTAATGCGACTTTGTCGCAATAATACGAAATTTGTTTATCTTTGACAAAGTATGGCAGATCTGCCATACCTAAAAAATCACCCAATGACAAGCCAACAACCCTACGATGTGATCATCATCGGCGGCAGTTACGCCGGTCTTTCCGCCGCTATGGCCCTTGGCCGCTCCCTGCGTAAAGTCCTGATCATCGACAGCGGTAAGCCCTGCAATCGCCAGACGCCGCATTCCCACAATTTTATCACGCATGATGGAGCTATCCCCGCTGCTATTGCGATGAAGGCTAAAGAACAAGTCCTGCAATATCAAACGGTGCAGTTCTACCCTGGTCTGGCAACATCGGTCAATGCCACTGGCCCGGGCTTTGAGATCGGTACCCGGAGTGGCGACAATTTTTTCGCCCGGAAGCTTCTTTTTGCCACCGGAATTAAGGATACCATGCCGGCCATCGATGGTTTTGCAGAATGTTGGGGCATTTCCGTCATTCATTGTCCTTACTGTCACGGCTATGAAGTACGGGGTGAGAAAACGGGCCTGTTCTCTAACGGCGCAGCTGCCTTTGAAATGGCCAGACTGATCTCTAACCTGACGGATGACCTCACCCTATTTACCAACGGGCCGTCCACCCTGGAACCGGAGCAATCGGACCTGTTGAGCGGCCGTAATATTCCAATTGTAGAGTTGGAGATTAGCCGGATTGAACACACCAATGGTCGTATGCAGCATTTGATCTTCAAAGATGGCAGTAACTTACCGATCACTGCCATGTACGCAAAAGTCGATTTTACGCAACATTCGGAACTGCCGCTTGTTCTTGGGTGTGAAACCGATGAGAACGGATTTTTACAGGTAGACGGTATGCAAATGACTAACGTGAATGGCGTATATGCTTCCGGAGATTGTGCCGGTTCTATGCGCTCGGTAGCCGCTGCGGTCTTCTGTGGTAACAAGGCTGGTGCCGTGCTCAATAAGGTGCTGGTTGGTGAGGATTTTTAAAGACAATAGTATCCGGGATGAAGCTTATTGAATACCGCCCGTCGGCTCATTTGCGGCCATTTGTGAAGGCTTACCGATTGATCGAAAGTAAGGAGGGCGTTACCAATCGCGTATTGCCCAATACTTCCTTCGCCCTTGCGTTTCGGTTACGTGGTCGACTATCTTACGTTCAGGCCGGAGGAAACCGTGAATTGCCCACTGCTGTTTTTTCCGGATTGCGTCGTTCGGCCCGGCTTATCCGTTATGCACCTCACACTTCTACGCTGGTAGTACTTTTCACTGCGACCGGTATATCCGCTTTTTTTCGGGAACCGCTGCATGCGTTATTTGAGAAGAGTGTAGCGTTAGAAGACCTGCTGCCTGCAACTGAGATTGCTTGCGTCGAAGAGCAATTGGCTGAAAGCAAAGCCTCGGAGCAAGGGATCCAGGTGATTGAAAGGTTCCTCCTGTCTCGTTTACAATGCCAATCGCCCGATGTGCTGGTGACGGAAGCAATTCGCCGGATAGCTGCCGAAAAAGGCAATGTTCGGATCAAAACACTGGCCAAACAACTTTACATCAGCCAGGATGCTTTTGAAAAGCGCTTTCGCAATGTAGTGGGGACCAGCCCAAAGAGATGGTCTGGAATTATTAGAATGCAGACTGTCGTCCGAGAGATCTCCACTGCCGGTTTGCTCGATATCGCCCTGGACAACGGCTATTTCGATCAGGCTCACTTCAATAAGGATTTTAAACGCTTCACCGGTCTGAGTCCTACGGAATTTTCTCGCCCCGCTGCCTTCTGGTAGATCAATGATTTTTTACAAGGATGGGATGTGGATTACTGCCAGTTTTGTAGCAACAAAAATCTGGTATTTATGAGCTATGCATTATGGCAGATGCTTTTGGGGATTTTTTTCCTGATCGCTATACCTACATCGCCTCAAGACATTATTCATCCTACGGAAAAGATCAATATCATGAACAGGCAAGCAAAAGACCTCAAGGTTATCAACCGGGAATTCATCCGTCAATTGCCCGGATTTATCAGGGATGAGGTGCTGTATTTGCCGAACGAGCAGGAGGAGGCAATGCATCTGATGACCCTCGCCACCTAGAAAG
>JAGQXH010000171.1 GCA_020436695.1 Lewinella sp.
ATCCTCGGCCCGTTCACGGATGAGAAATCAGCTGAAAACTATCAGTCCAGCCTGAGTAAAAAATATAAGATCAAGGGATTTGTGATCAATCTGGAAGAGATTGAGTATTGATTGATTCAAGTTTCCAGTCATCCAGTCATAGGTCGTAAGTCGATCAAGGCAGTGGTGAAATGAAAAGTATTGCCTGGGATTGTGGAAAGATGAGCGCTTCGCCCCGTTCATTTTGCATTTAGCCTTAAATTTAAGCACTTACGACTATGACTGGTGACTATCGACTTACGACTGACAACTTGAGATATTAATACAGAAGATCAAGTGCAAACTCAAATGGCAAGTTTCAAAACCGGCTGTAGCGCCCATTGAACCCCTACTTTTCAGTTTCCCTCTGGCGGGGTCTTCGACTTGAGCTTGGTCTTGCACTTGATCTTATATTTCTCTACTGGATCGTCACTCTTCCCGCCACGGGCTTCAGCCCCACCACTTCCTGTTTCAGATTGATCACCTCAAATGGCGTCGGACCATCTACCAGGGTGACTTCCGTGTTTTGACCGGCTTTACCAATAGCCTTGAAGCAGATCTGATAGATGGTTGCCCCGTCGGGGAGCGTTACGCCCTGGAGGCTGTTATCGATCCAAAGACCGGTCAATAATCCTGCGGCGGTGCGGTTGTCACCAAAATTCTGCGGCCCGATCCCTTCCAACTGATAGTTACCCGTTTTTACATACTGCAGTACGGCCGGATCCCATTTGATGGAATATTGCATGGACAATAGGTTATTGAAATCAGCTACCTGAACATTCAGGCATACTTCCTCTCCACTTTTTACCCTTTCATTGGATACTCCCAAGGTGAGCGGGCTTTGAGTAGCCTGCGGGGCCACATAGGCTGTGCGGGTACCGGTTGGGCTTTGCTCTTGGCCGCTTGCGGCGGCCTGTCCGGCCGGTGAGGTAGGAGTGGTGACGGTTTCGGTCGCGTCATCAGCCATTTGTCCGGAGGTCTTCCCGCAACTGGTCAGCAGGGCTAAGGATAATGATACGGCGACAAAGAAGATTGTTTTACGAAGGTAGATAGTGCATGGAATTTCCATAGAATATTTTTTCGTTAGTAGAACGATTAAATGGTTGAAATTGCATTAAAGGACACACTAATCGACTAAGGTTACATACCGGGAGGGCAAAGATAGCAGAATTCCTTCATGGAATTCTCGCATTTTATGGCAGAGGTTTTGCGAGAGATGCAAATTCAATACCATCACTTGGATTTTATAAATAATTGAAGTATTTTACCCCACAGAAAAAAACTAAACTTATGGCAAAAACACTGTATGGCCATCGAATAGGAGCCAATGTACATGAGCCAGAAGCAGCCCAGGCGGTAAAGTTGGTACCAGACAATAAAACGCTGATTGCTTTACCTTTCAATGATGAGCATGATGATGAAGTCAATCCGACGAGGTTGAAAAGTATGAAAGAAATTTTTGCTCATTATCAGCCTTCCAGAGAAGTCGCTCTTCATACGGCAGATGGAGATTCTGACGATTACACCTTCAAATTTAATAACCTTAAGGATTTTACGAAAGATGGAATTATTGAGCAGAGCCAGTTGTTGCAAGAGCTGCAAGAACAGGAAAATGTTTATTCCAGACTACTAGATGTGCTTCGTAACAATGAGAGCCTGCAGACGGTGCTCGCTAACGAAGATCATAAGAAGGAGTTTCTGGAACTCTTGGATACCCTAATTGAAGAACTTAATGAAAGCGAATAGATCCCATGACTGAAAAGGCATTAGAATTACAACAGAAGGTAAAAGAAAAAGTAGAGGTTCTTAAAAGACAAGGTGGTTTTAAGATCCTGGAAGGTATTGTGGACGGCAAAAAAGGCATACGGGATATGAATCCCAAAAATGAAGCCAGACGTAGTGCTTTCCTCACCGATGATGATAAAGCGGCTAAACGCAGGCAGTTAAAAGCAGAACTGGAGGCCTTAAAAGAATTAGCTTCAAGTACTACTATAGCAGAAGGGATTGAATTGGCGCAACAGAAATCCGAAAAAGTAAGCCAAACACTGAAGAACAATTTGCGTGAGATCTTCAAAAATAGCAGGGATCTTGAAAAGTCTTACCGATTGATGGATCTATTCTTTAGGAATGCAGAAGAAGAAGAGATTCGGAATTTGTATTTTCTCAACATGCCTTTAGAAGAATTCACCAGTGCAGAAAATAGTTACCTCAGATCAGAACTGGCTAAGCATTTCGATGAAAGTTTTGATCGCTTCTCCCTGGAGGACAATTATTCCTTATTTGTGATTCCGGGATACTTGGATGGTAATTTGGATTATTGGAGCAAAATGGCGGCTGAACGAAGGATTACCTTAGTGACCGACTACACAGATGAATTGGAATTTGAGTCGATTGAAGACAAGATAGAAGAAAAGAAAATTGCCGGGTCAGAGCGGTACCTGGCTAATACATTGGTGACCTGCAATTATGCTGTGGCACGGAAAAAAAATGATGGAATAGAAGATGATGATCTCTATCTCCCCATGTCCATTCCGCTGGCAGGTAAGATGTATAGCGGAAATGGGATCCAACCTCCTGCCGGTAAAAAACATGGTAAGATTGACGGGGTCTTAGGTACTCGGTTGCCCCTGCTGCGTACCCATGTAGATAAAATTGATAAAATGGGAATGGTCCCAATTATCTATGAAAAACAATGGGGGACCGTTGCTATGTCTGATACAACCTTAGCTAATGAAAGCAGTGATCCGGATCAAAAAGCGATCGGTGTGGTTCGGGCTAAAGATTGGATCGCTAAGGTCTTGCTGGATTATTTTAACACCTTGACTTTCCAGAAGTATACAGGTGGACTAAGGACAGAGATTCGAGAGCAACTCAATAAATTCTTTGATAAAATTTCGGGTTATGATGGGCTTATTGAGAGTTATGAAATCATAGGTCCTGAAAAAGACCCTGATAACCCACAGGCTGTAAATGTGGCCATCAGAGTAAAGCCTTATTTTGCAACCAAGCATTATGTGATAGATTATGCCGGAACCGAAGGGAAATTTAAGCACGAAGAAAAACAATAAGGCCAAAGTGGATTCCCTCCCAAGAGTTTAAAGATTCAGTCCGCTAAGCGACGGAGAAAAAATGTTTCACTTATTTCCGTCAATTTAGTAAGCATGTTTTTTACAAATATGCCCTTCAAGTAAAGATTTATCGAGAGTAATAGCAGTATCAATCATTTTGGAAAATACATAGAGCTTGTTAAAGCGAATTTTGCGAACGTGCGCGACTATGCGTAGGTAGATGCAGATTTTCAATAGCTATTCAAATAAGCTCTACCTTATTTAATTTTTCGTTAAATAATCAGCTGGTAGAATAATAATCTATTGTTCTATCAAGTTGTAGGATAAAATTTTATTAACTAAACAATTTCCAGTTTATGGCTTCAGTAATCAAAGCTCAATTCGTGGTAGACGGTCAGGAAAGTGAAATCATTGCTTTTTCCTATTCTCTCGATCAAAATATTGATAATATCGGACAACCTGCCGGAGAGGTTCGCGGCGGTCAGATCACTGTTACCTTAGGTACCAATGGAACGGAATCACGATTCGGTTGGATGGTAGCTTCCGATATGAAGAAAAGCGGAGAGATCAAAATGACCGATGCGAACGGCCAGACCCTAAAGACCATTGCCTTCGAAGATGCCTTCTGCGTGGGTTACACCGAGGAATATGAGGCTTTCTCCGGTGGCCAGTCGGGTGGTGTAAACATCAAAGAATCCGCAAAAGAAACTTTGATACTTTCCTGTCGGACGATCGATGTTGCCGGCGAGGTACACGAAAATACCTGGGTGTAAAATATCAGGAAAGATACAACAAGAGAGGCGGTTGATCAGGCAAATAGCTTTCGGTTCGTTAGTGATGCTGGCATAATACCGGAGAGTTTGGCTAGTTGTCTCCCTGAAAAAACACAACCCAATCATTTTCATCGCATTGTCGCTTAACTTCTGAAGTATTGTTAAGGATCACGTGTTCGTAATTTTACGTAAGTAATATGGCGGATAGCTGATCCGGTTTAATTGCTTTGTATAGTTTGCGCTTTGCGATGAAAATTCCGGTTCTTTTCCTATTCACTCATCTACTAAACCCGTTTGTTTTGGCAACAGCAGCAGCAACCATATTTGTCGGCGGTGACAGATTACTTCCATATCGGGTCCATCTCGAGCAGCGATCCGACTGGCACCATCGATTTGAGGTGACGATCTCTACCGAAAAGGCCAAAGTGATGGGAGTGGATATGAAAGCCTCAGAGAGCAATATTATCGATAATGCGATTGCTTATGCCGGGGAAGCCATTGAGATCACGGTCGACCGCTCGGTTGGTAGTCTCACCTTTAAGGGCTACGTAACGGATGTCCAGGTGGATGAGACTTACGCTGGTGATGCCTTCGTGATCCTGAAAGGCTTTTCACCTACTTATTTGTTGGATGGTCAGCGTAGCGTAGCCTGCTTCGAAGAGCAGGGCCTGAAGGACATCAGTGGTAATATTCTACAGGATTTCCCTTCCAATATCAAGCAGGCTGTCAATCCTAAGTATACGGATGTGATCCCCTATGTGGTTCGTTACAAGGAAACCCAATATCAATTTCTGAGTCGCCTGGCGGCTACCTACGGAGAGTGGTTCTATTACGACGGTCAGCAGTTGGTCTTCGGTGATCTGCCTGCTAAAAGTCCTATGGTAAAGCTCACCTTCGGATCAGACAGTATGCTGTCGTTCAACTACGGCCTCAATGTCCGTCCCACCTCTTTTAAGCAACATTTCTATAAGTATGAAGATAATGCTCCTGTGGAGCATTCCGTGAGCAGTTTTAAGCCCGGCTGGCTGGATGCTCACAGCAAGCAGTCGCTAAAGGCATCGGAAGAACTATTCAAGGAAGAAGGCCTGAACCCGGTGGATCACCATATTGCCGATAGTAATCACATCAAGTATATTGCCGAGGCTAAAAAGTCAGGCATTCTCAGTGATGTGATGATCTTCCGTGGACAGAGCGCCGATCCACGCATTGCCGTTGGGGCCGAGGTAGAGGTAAGTTCCCGCAAAGGCTTTATCGGTAAGTACCGGGTGACCTCTGTGGTGCATAGTTTCGACAGCAATCGCGATTATTATAACATCTTCCAGGCCATCCCGGCTACCAGTCTGACTCCTCCGGTCAATCGCGGCGTAGTAATGCCCGAGGCCGAACCGCAGGTAGCCGAAGTGACCGACAATAATGACCCGGACAAACTGGGCCGGGTGCGCGTCAAGTTCAAATGGGAAGGGGGCACCACACCCTGGATACGGGTACTCACCAATTACGCCGGTCCCGGCGCTTCGGAAGGGGTGACGGGCTCATACTTCATTCCTGAGATCGGCGATGAGGTGTTTGTGGAATTCGAACATAACAATCCGGCGCGACCCTACGTGGTGGGCTCACTCTACCACGGCAGTACCGCACCCGATTTTGCCGACCCGAGTGATAATCTGAAGGCGATTAAGACGCGGAGTGGGCATAAGTTGGTGTTTGATGATACGGATGGGAAGGAGAGTATCTTGATTACGGATAAGAAGGGGAATTTGTTGACGATTCAAACCTTTGAAGATAGCATTACCGTCAATGCTGGAGACCACATTACAATCAATGCAGGAAAGAGTATATCTATTGAGGCAGGTCAGACGATAGCTATGCGGTCCGGAAACTCAATTACTCTTGCTTCGGGAAGTATAAGTCTAATAGCAGGTAGCACAGTAAGTGTTAATGCAGGCTCAGCTTATAATTTGATTACTACTAACAAGATGGAAAATGTGTCAGCAAATACCTTACTGAAAACTAAGAACCTTACTAATTATGTGAGTGACAATTTTAGTTCAACGGCAAAAGTTATTAATCAAACTGCCAAGAAAGATATTAACAGCAAAGCAAAAAAGAATATTTTGATTTCTGCTGAAAGTAAACTGGACCAAAGAGGAGGTAGTGTTGATGTAAATGCCAAGAAGGGAAAAGTTAAGGTTAAGGCCAAAGGCAATACAGAATTGAAAGGAAAGCAAGTTAAGTCAAATTAAACCACTTATCATGTTACAATATGCTAATAAGGGGGCTAAATGCATGTGCACTGGTTGCCCCGGAGTTATTGCAACTCTGGATGCTCAAAAAGCTAGAACTGTCAAGCTTAGCAATAAGGTCCAAGCAACCGAAGACGACAAGAAATTAGCCCAACCGGCTTTCGGGACTTGTATTGCAATTCCAACTGCACCTAAAAAATGTAGCCCTAATTTGGTAAAATGGATGAATGTCAAATCTGATGTTAAGATAAAAGGGAAAAAAGCATTGCTATTTCCAAATTCAATACCTTGTACTACAGGGCCAGGCTTGGTAACCATGATTACCTCAGGATGAAAAGGTTGATTTTATGGCAGCAAAATTTAATATAGGTGCAGTTTACAAAGATGGGAAGAAAACAAAATGTAAGTGGAAAGGCTGCAAGCCTAATACACATCCGTATCCAATTACTTACATAAAAGGGGGAGTTGTAAAGCGTGCTAAATATACAGGTACATGGGCACATCCTTCTGCTTTTTATTCCCAAAAGTCTTCCCTGTTATATTATGTTGGATGGGGTAAACCTGAAGATATGAATCATATTACCATGCAGTATAAATATAAAACACAAAATCATCACGTTATTCCCTGCAACGTAATGGAAGGCTTGAAGAATATTCCTCATAATTTGGAACTTTTGGGTTGGGATATGAATAATGGGGATTTAAATGGAATGTGCCTGCCAACATATAATGCTGACATTGCTTGGCATGATCTGCAACTACACAGGGGGCCTCATTATCAATATGATAATAAGGTGAAAGCGGCCTTGAAGAACCTTGAAACCGAATGTCAGAAGTATTGTAAAGATGAAGCTCAAGAATTACTTCTGGGAAAAATCACTTCCAAAGTAACTTTATTTAAGCTAAAAATAAAAAATTGGCAGGTTACTCTGAACGCAAGTTCTCCTGGCCTAAGACAATCGATTTTTAATCCATCAAGTGCAACATAGTATGTATTATCTTTTAGAGATTAATATTGTTGACGAAAAGAAACATTATTTATTAAATGGTGTCTTGTATAATAATCAAAAAGAAGAGGTTACTCCAATTTTTGATGATGGAATCCTTCATCCAAATATGTATGATCCTTATACATTAATTCTAAACGATTCTGAGTCATTAACAAAGAACCGTGAATTTACAGATGTAATTTCGTCATTTGTGATTGATGCCGGATTTTTGTTCTTGGTTTCGCCTGCCACCCAAGAGCTATTTTCTAAGTTAATTCCCGATGATATACGGATGTATGAGGTAGGAATCAAGGGGAATAAATTCGCCTTAGATAGTTATCGAATCGTAAAAGTATTGGATAAGATTGATTGCGTGAATTTGGAAGAATCCGATATTGAATATGATGAACAATATGACACGATTGATAGTGCTGAAAGTATTGTCCTTGATGAACAGAAAATACCTGAGGGAAAGAAAATATTCCTATTAGGAAAAAGGGCTTCAGGGATTATCCTCGTTCACGAAGATTTAAAGAAAGCGATAGAAAGCGCAAACCTAACTGGCTTTATCTTTTATCCATTGGAAGAAGCATATATGGTTATTTCTTAAAAAAAGTATTCATGTTTTTTGTAATGCCTATCAACAGAAGGGATAAACCTAGATTTGACGCTTATGTTGATGGGATTCTTTTAGATAATAATGATGAACTTGCAACCAATTCCTTTATTTATGGTGCAGAGGTCAAAGAGGAGGCTGGCAAATCTTATAAAATAAAGACGAATCAAGAGTTCTCTGAAATTGGAAAGATTAAGGATCGATTAGTAACGAAGGTTCACAATACGCCCATTTTTATAGTTTCAGAAAATTTCAAAGAACTTTTGCAAAACAACTTTTCCGGTCAAGCTGAATTCTTTGAGGTTAAATTTGATATCGTAAATAAAAAGCCTTTAGAAGGATATTTTATATGTAATATTCTTAGTATATATAACTGTATAGACTATGAGAATTCAATTGTTGACTATGAATTTTATGATGAAAATGAGAAAGGTCATGGTCAAATTTATACCATAGATAGTATGGTTATAGATGAGTCAAAAATTCCAATAGATGCACATATTTTTCTACTTGGCAACTTTCCCAAGCCAATAATTTTGGTAAGCCAAGAGATGAGAAATGCAATTGAGGATAGGGGTATTACAGGGTTTAGCTTTGTTAATCCTGAAGATTTCATGATTTAACTATAACAAAATGAGGTATTTTATTTTGACTCAGGATATGGAAATTGAGGAAGAAGATACTATCTTATCAGGTGCAAGTGAGTACTTAGATCGAATTGATGTTGACTTTAGTGAGGGCGAAAGCTTACCGCTTGAAGATATTCTACTTCCTATTGAAATTCTGATACAAGAGACTTCCTTGCGGGGAAGAATGACTGATGTTCTATACCTTGACGAAATTGATTGTTTCGTAATATCAAAAAAAGTGATTGAGCTTTTTGGAAAGAAGAATGTCTTAGGTTTTCAAACGCTGGAACTGGTCATGATAGATCCGTATTCCAATGCAGAAGCAGTAGAAGAGGCTAAACTAAAAGATGAACATTTGGAATACAGGGAAGTCATTTACAGCAATTATGAAATCTTTAATGTAAACAGTTTATTAGATTGCGTCGATCATACTGTTTCTAATTTAGAATATTTTGTGATGCCCCCCGACATCCCCGAAGACATCCCCGAAGAAATGAAGGCCATCCTCCAGGAACAAGAACAAGACAACGACATCGACTTCATCCGCAAACTCGTTCTCGACGAAAGCAAAATACCCGACGATATCAAGATCTTCCGCCTCAAAGATTGCCCTCGCATCCTGGTTTTCAAGGAAGAGATCGTGCAGGCCATCCGCGAGGAAGGACTCACCGGCTTTGTTTTTGTCCCTCTGTCAGAATACACCGATGAGATACCAGATGATGACGATGATGAGGAAGGGGAAGAAGAAAATGTTGACCAGAAAGAACAGCCACAAAATATTGCTCCCCCGCAATCCCAGCCGGAGAAGACTGGAACCGAGAAAGGAACCGACTCCGGTGCAACCGGTAAATCGATCGTAATTAAAAGGATCAAAAAGAACACGTAGAAGGGAAAAGAAAAGATGTCAGATCTGGAAAGCTTATTTCGTTGGGCCATTTACTACGACTACCGGACAACTCCGGAGCGAATACTCCGGAATTTGCGCAACCGCCTCTACGGTGGCGTCAATGACCTGCATGATACCAGTGTGATCAATGTGTACAGCCGGCTGACAGATTGCAGTGCGGAGCAGATCAGTCGCTCGCATCTGGTACTTTCCATTTCTGAGTTTCTGGGGCGTTACAAGCAGAACATTATGCAGGAAGCCCGAAGCCGGGGGATCGATGCCCGGGCCGTGGCTGCGGCCATCTCCTGGGAGTTTCAGGAAAACCTGAAGGGCCGGCTCACGGATTACGCCCAGATCTTCTTTCCCGGTAAAACTTCCGGCATCGGCTGGGGCAGCATGCACACCCAGGAGGCTCAGCGCCTGACCCAGAGCCGGCATTCGGTGAGCGAGATTGCCTGCATCCGTATGGACGCCATGACGGTGATCCCGCTGGTGGCCCAGTTTATGAAAGATTGCGTCGATCTGTACTTTAAAGAGTCCGGCGGCGTATTCATCGGCCAGGATTCGGCCGTCGTAGCCTACTTTTACAATACCGGCCTCAACAAGGTAAAAGAAAGTGCCTCGAAACAGCGCAAGAAACTAGAACACCTACCGTACAGCCCAAAAGCCGTCAGGCTAAAAGTGCTGATCAACCCTATGGCCAGGTGGGTACACGATAATATCACCCAATTCGAACACTTTAAGACCGAACCGCAGTGGCCTCTGAAAGTAAGAACGGTAGCCGTTGCGGAGTAGGCGGACCACAAAGACACTTGACCCATGCCAGAATACTTCCCCACTCCATTTCCCTTCCACGACATTATGAAGAAGTCACGGAAGATCCGAAAACTGAATCTGGAAGATTCCATCCGGGCCAATATTTGTTCGTTGGTGCTAATGCGCATGGGCGAGTTTGCTTACGACCGAAAAATGGGCTTTGAAATGTGGGATTTTGACAGGCAGGTCTTTTACCACGAGCGCGAGCCTTACTATGAGAAGAAAAAGACCAAAAAAGGACCACTGGAAAATGCTACCGCACGCAAGCATTTTAAAGATAGCCTTAAAAGACTGATCAGCGAAAATGAGATCAGGTTGAACGTCAGTTCGGTTTTCTTCGGATTCGAAAAAGTATCGGGCAATATGTCGGTGTATCAGCGCAAGATCATTATCGAAGTCCACGGCCAGATAAAGAGTACTGGTAAAAGATTAGATCCTCCGTTGAAAATGAGTATTTTGTATACGCCTTTTCAAGTGGAAACGAATTAAAACCCAGCTATGCCCAGAAGCAGTGAAGATATTGTCCGCGATTTACTGAGAGAAGCCGGTTATTATTGGTATAACGACAATGCCGATGACGTCGATCCGATCAACCCGGACGATTTCGATCCTATTGTGGATAAAATGTTCAAGGCCAATGCGGTGGAACTGGAGAAGCTTTACGCCGAGATCGACGAATCCCGGCAGGAAGTTATCCTGGGATTGGCAAAAGCCCTGGTGCCGGATCAATCACTTCTGCCGGAGCCCGGGTATACGGTAGCACAGATCAAACCCAAATCTGACCGAATCAATACTTCACCGGAAGACAGTTTTCTTATTGGAGGGCAAAGTGCCACTGGTGAACGTTATGAATATTATTTCACCCCTCTATTTGAACACGACTACCCTGGCTGTGAGGTCATTGCCATTATTACTGACAAACTGGCTGTACAGGTAGATCAGGATGTGCCGCAGATCGTGTACGGTACAATGGATGGAACCTCTACCGGTCACGTCTGGTATGGTTTACGGATCGGATCGGTAAACGAAGACGACATTATCCCCTTTTTCCTGGGGAAGCGAGTGGTGGATGAATTCGATAAAGACCACTTTGCTTTCCGGCAGGCCCAGTGGTTGCTCAATGGAGATCCGAAACTTGAACTAAGGGTGCAAAACGGCGTACAAGCTTTTGCCAGCCGCTCCGCTAAAAAAGTAGGAGGTTTCATCTTCCCGGATATCTTACAGGTACCGGATACTTATGAGAAACAGATCCTGAGCCGGTTCCGCAACGGTTTCATACACCTGGCGCTTCCGTCGGATCTGGGGGGGCTCAGGCATCATTTCCCACCTCCGTTGCATCAGAGCGAACTGGCAGCAGCCCTCACTATTAAAGAATCTTTGATCTGGGTCCGGGTGGAATTCACATTGCCCGTATCGCAGGAATTTCTGACCAGCCATATGCTTTATCCCAACTGCATCCCTATGGTCAACCGTCGCATACGGGAAAATACGGTGGTGAAAAGTGGTTTCGACCGGATCCTGTTACCGATGCCCACTGTTGACCTCTTTTTGGATGTGCACCGGGTACAGGATACCCGCAATAAGGAAGATGGTACGGAGTACGAAAGGATTGATTTTCTTGAGCCCGACAGCCGGCCGGGCACTTACCTGTTACGCGGAGGATCGAGAGTGCGGCGGCTCAATCGGGAGGATGCCTCCCGTCAGATCCGGAGGCTTCTGGAGGTGATCCATGAAGAATATAGTACTTTTAAGGAAGAAGGGGTCAACCGCTTGCGTGAGGACTTCGATGTGATCGAAAAAGCTATCAACCGCATTCGCCAGCAATTGCCCGATATGTTTCGGGAAGAGGAGAGGCGTTCTACCTTCTTTTGTATTGCCACTTTCCGACCGCATGTTTCCCGGATCACTTATAGGTACTGGGAAACCCAGGGAAATGTTATAGCCGACCTGGGCACCCGGACCGGCCTGGAGGTTACCTCGAGCGATGTGAAGATCGGCAAGAGCAGGTCGATCATTGCCATCCAGAAAGGAAAGGGTGAACTATCGTCGGATGATTACATCAACCAGTTAAAGATATCTCTGCTGTCCAGAGGGCGGATTATGACCCGGGGAGATATTGTGCTCTATTGCCGGAGTCGCTACGGAAATATGCTGAAAGTAGTAAATATCCTTCACCGGCTTATGTTACTGGCGGATGGACAGCGTGGGCGCGGCATTTTGGTCGTAGTGCAGTTTTTACAAAATCTTTCGGCCGGAGAAACCGAATCGATCCGGTTGGCTCTACAGAATGACCTCAATGCCAGGAGTACATTTTTTACACAAATTAAAGTGGAGCTCCAACATGAAGCGTAATTTCCGTGGTGACAGTGAGCAATTTCTCCAATCGATTGTGGAGCAGCTGGAAACTGATATTCTATTCGAATGCTTTGCCGGTCT
>JAGQXH010000172.1 GCA_020436695.1 Lewinella sp.
GTACTGGTTGATGAGGAAGCGGAAGCCCTGCATGATATTGACGATCACATTGAAAAAGCACTCCATTGGAACTTCTCCGACAACTTATACGATCTCTTTATCGGCACCATCGGCAAGGGCATGTACTACCTCGAGCGCTTGGAATTTGCCCGGCAACAACAGGACCATCCGACTATCAGCGAATTGCAGCGACGGCTGGAAGCTATTGTTGAAAACCTCGATCATTCCGCCATCACTCATCCGGACGGTGTTTACTGGCTGGATCACTATACATCCGGTCATGAAACGCACCGGCCGGGACATCCATATGTAGGTATCGGACTCTCACACGGACTGCCTTCCATCATCTATTTCCTGGGGCGTTGTTATCTGCTGGGGATAGCCGGTAACACCTGCCTGGAGCTGATCCGTCGAGCCACCGACTGGCTGCTGCAAAGAGAGAGCAGCCCTGGCCATTTTCCCACTAAATGGTATCCGGACGGGGAAGTGGACGACAGCCATGATCTGTCATGGTGTTATGGGGTATTTTCCGCAGCCACAGCCTTTTATATAGCCGGAAAATTGCTCGACGATCCCGTAAAAACCAACAAAGTCGCCACTATTATCGACCATGCTGCTGCGCTCTCCCTTACCGAATACCGGGTACACGAAAGTGAGGGGCTAAAAAATATTTTTTTCTGCCATGGTACCGCGGGCATCAGCTATCTGTTCGGCAAAATGCACCGGCTTTTTGGTAAGTCCTCCTGGAAAACAGCTGCGGACCGGTGGATGGCCGAGACACGCAGCGTACTCAGACAATATCCGCAAGCCAAGCTACGCCAACATCAGAGAGCCTTACTCGACGGACTGGCCGGTGTTCACCTTGTACTAATGGCCGGCGAACAGGAAAAACCGGACACCGGATGGGACCGGCTTTTTCTGCTGGATCTCGAACAATTTGCCTGAAGACCTAATCATTCCACTACACTTAAATGCGAAGAAATGCCAAAGATATCTATACTCGAATTCGGTACCATCAATCCGCCCGAGCTGTATGCCCACGATGTACTGAACGACTTGTTTGAATACGTTGAAACGCTCGACCGCTTGGGGTATAATCGCTTTTGGCTCAGCGAACACTACAGCCCCGAATTTGCCTGGTACACTCCCGAAATGCTCTTGCCTTTGCTTGCCGCTTACAGCCGCAGAATTAAGATCGGACAGGCCGGTGTGCTGCTCAAATACCATGCTCCATTCCGCATTGCCCATCAGTTTTCCATTTTGAGCGGTATGTTCCCCAACCGGATCGACCTGGGAATGGTGGGTGCCATCACTTGTGATGAAGCCGTATTGGCACTCACTGAGCAGCCGGAGGGAACAGCGCGTAGTTCTTTCTCCGCACGAATAGCCGAAGTCTATCGCCTGTTGCAGGGAGAACCCCTTACTCCCGGTCAACCGAAAAGTCTGCGACTGCCGCTGGTCGGTGCCGCAAGGCCGGATCTTTGGCTACTGAGCACCTCGGGTTCTACCATGGTCGATGCGGTGCAGTGCCGTAGCAATTACTGCATCTCGCTATTCCATCCGGGAGCAGTATTGAGCAAGCAGAAAGACTTGTTGAAACGCTTCCGCGAAGATTTTTACGCCGTACACCATACCCTCCCGGAATGTGCCATTGCCGTGAAATGCGACTGCCGAGAGAACAGCACAACCGCTCCACGCCGACGTGGAGAATTACAATCCTCCGTTGCGGGTACACCCGCCGACTGCGCCGAACAGTTGCTGGAACTAAGTCACTGGCTGGAGGCCGAGGAAATTGTGATCAAACTTCCCGTCACGGCGGGCGCTACCAGGGATTTCGCGGTACATGCCCTGGCTGAATTACTTATTGAACAAAGCGTAAATACGCTGGAAGCCGTCTGACCTATGCAAGCATATGAATTCCACGATGAGTTTATTTTACGAACGCCCCTGCGGCCGTACCGGAATTCGGTAGGCCCAAATGAGATCCCTGATCTATTGCAGGACGAACAGATCATGGAAGCCCTCTATCTGGCTTCACCGGTATTGCAACCTGAAGTGCAAAAATGGCTGAACGGCAGCCTGCCCACCGATAAGACCGGAAAGCTGCTCCGTTCCTTGTACAAGTATTTGATGCGCCTGTGCACGCGCTGCACTCCCTTCGGGCTGTTTGCGTCTTGCACGTTGGGAAAGTGGAAGCAGGAAGCTGCTCAGATCGATCTGGACCCGCCGCTTAAGTTAAAACGCAACACTCGGCTGGATAATGAATATCTATATGCCCTGACACACCATCTGGAACGCCATCATGCCCTGCGTCCGTATTTAAAATTTCATCCCAACTCCTCACGTCAGATCCACCGGCAGCAATTTCGCTATATCGAATATTTCTATGCCGATGGAATGCGTAAACACAAACTCAGTGCAGCCTATATTGATCCCTATCTCAATACCGTACTGACCACTGCGGAGAACGGAGCATCTATTGATGAAATGCAAGCCGCCCTGTTGTCGTTCGATGACAGCCTATCAAACGGGGAGATCAGCAACTACCTGGAAGCCGTCATCGAAAATCAGATCCTTACCAGTGAACTGGAGCCCAGCCTGACCGGCCCGTCCCCACTCATGCAATTGCTGGAGTATTTAAGACCGATTGCCCTGACCGACGAAACGGTTGACCACTTATTACAACCATTGGAAGCCATCAGTCGGCAAATGGAGACTTTGGATAAGCAGGTGAGCAATACACCAGAAGATTATCTCCGTGTGGCTGAGCTGCTCACGCCACTGGGAGTCGCACACAATCCGACGACCTTATTTCAGGTAGATGCCTACCGTAGCGGCACTTCGGTGAGTTTATCCGCAAAATTACAGACGGAATTGAGTAACTGTCTGGAATTCCTGGATACCCTGGACGACGCAGCGCCTTCAACAGACCTGCTGCGTTTCATGCAGGTTTTTCACCGTCGTTACGGCCGGCAGTCGATCCCACTGGCCGAGGCCCTGGATAACAGCATGGGCATCGGATTCCCGGTACTTACCCGGCCGGCCGTTGCCAATCCGCTTTTGGAGTCCGTCAATTTTTCCGCTGATACCGACCAATCACCTACCCTCAACTGGAGTAAATACGAAGCATGGATCTTTCGGATCCTGCAACATTATACCGGTGCCCGGCAGATCAATCTGGCTGATCTACCCGATGAATTGAAATACCCGGCTACCGAACGTTCAGCTTCTGATCTCGGCCCTACGCTTTACACCTGGTTCCGCCTGCTGGAAAATGACCAGATCTACCTCGAAGGAGCCGGGGGAAGCTGTGCGGTCAACCTGATCAGCCGTTTTGCCACTGCCCATGAGGACCTACGGGAACTGACGAAGACATTAGTCGGGTTCGAGGAACAGCATCTCGGCAATAGTACAGTACTGGCCGAAGTGGTGCACCTGCCGGAATCCAGAACGGGCAACATCCTCCAGCGGCCTGATCTTCGTACTTACGAGATCCCCTATCTGGGGCGATCATCCAAGCCGGACCAGCAACAGCTTCCGGTAGATGATCTTTTAGTCTCCGTGGATATTGCCGGCAAGGAGATCGTTCTGTGGTCAAAAAAGCTGAATAAGCGTGTGATCCCGCGTCTCAGCAATGCGCATAACTATGCCAACAGCCCATTACCGATCTATCGCTTCCTTTGTGAACTGCAGCAGCACGGAGAAAAGCGGAGCCTGATCTTCGACCCGGGGGTCCTACGTCACAAAATGAGATATTATCCCCGCATTCAGTGGAAAGATATCATTCTTCGACCGGCTACCTGGAACCTGCAGCGGGTCGATTACCGCAATGTCACACCGAAAAGTATACACCAATGGCAGGAGGAACTCGGACTTCCCAACCGGATCGTGCTCACAGAAGGCGACAATGAGCTACTGATCGACCTACAGGAACCGCTGGCCTGTGAGGTACTCTGCCATAAATTGAAAAAAAGCCCCAGAGTAATGATCCAGGAATTTTTGGTTCCGGATAAGTCCGTGCGCGACCGGGAAGGGCAGCACTACACCAATGAGATCCTGGCATTCCTTTACCGTTCCGAGCCTACAAATGAAAGCAGAATAAATCCTCCATTCCTCCCCCATCCCTCCGTCAAGCAACGAGCCTTCGGCCTTGGCTCGGAATGGTTGTATTATAAGATGTATACCAGTCCGGATGAGGCAGACCGGATCATTACCGATTATTTGCTGCCCGCCGGCAATCATTTCCTGGAGCAGCAATGGATCACCGACTGGTTCTTTATCCGGTATAATGATCCCGACCATCATCTGCGTTTCCGCCTGAAGCTGGCTCAGCCGGCCGCATTACCCAAAGTGATCGAATATCTTTACCGGCATTTTCAACCTTTGCTGCAACAGCGCATAATCCAAAAGCTGCAAACCGATACTTATGAGCAGGAGATCGAACGTTACGGAGCCGCCTGTATGGAATTGTCCGAGCGTTGGTTTATGTACGATAGTATTGCCACCGCCGAGATGCTTTCTTGTATCGAAGGCGATGAAGGCGAAGAGCTCCGCTGGCTGTATGCCGCCCGGGCCATCGATGTACTGTTGGACGCATTTGGTTTAAACCCCAAAGAAAAAGAAAGCCTCCTACTGCGCATGAAATCCGATTTTGCCCGGGAATTCAACCTGGATAAGAACATCCGCTCGCAACTCGCAGCCAAATACCGGCGGTACCGCCCTCTACTCAGCCGGATATTTGATCCTCAGGTTGAGCATTCCCCCATTCAGGAACTGGAGCCTATCCTCGATCGCTACCGGCAGCGTTCGGCCGGCGGCATACGGGCCATCGGTGAACGCACTGAGCAACCATTGGAAGAACTACTGTGGAGCTATGTACACATGCTCTGCAACCGGATCTTTAAGAGCGAACCCCGTAAGTGTGAAGCCGTACTATATGACTTTGTCTATCAGGCTTTAAAAACTAAACATATCCTGGCCGGCAAACGCAAACAGGCATCCAGTTTAGCGACCTGAGAGTGAACCGGGCCCGTACCGACCGACCTTGTCCACTCCTTCAAATACACCAAAGCAGCAATGAAAAGATTTCCATTTTACCGACAATTCGACGCCATGGACTGCGGTCCGACCTGCCTGCGGATGATCGCCCGTTATTACGGCCGGCAATATTCCCTGGAGACCCTGCGTACCCTGAGCGATACTACGCGCGAAGGGAGTAGTCTGCTGAGTATGAGCAAAGCGGCGGAGAAGATCGGGTTCCGGTCGGTTGGGGCCAGGATCGCTTTTGAGCAGTTGGCCGATCTGCAAATGCCGGCTATGGTATTTTGGGACAAAAAGCATTTCGTCGTAGTGTATAAAGTACGCAAGGACAAAGTGTATGTGGCCGATCCCGGGTTTGGATTGATGAAATATGAGAAGGACGAATTCATCAGAAGATGGATCGGCAATAATGCTACGGAATCTACCCGGGAAGGATTGATCCTGCTTCTGGAACCGACCCCGGATTTTTATGACCAAAAGGTTGCCGACAAACAGAACGGCCATCGTAAGGGGCTGCAGTTCCTGCTAAGCTATGCTGCCGGTTACGGCAAATATTTCCGACAGTTGCTCATTGGTATCCTGGCCGCCAGTCTGATACAACTTGCTTTCCCATTTCTCACTCAGAATATCGTGGACCTGGGTATCAAAAACCGGAATTTCAATTTTGTCTTCCTGGTACTCGCGGCACAGCTTTTTCTTTTTATCGGCAAGGTCACTATTGATATTATCCAGAACTGGATATTGGTACATCTCAGTACGCGCATCAACATTTCACTGGTATCTGATTTTTTCATCAAACTTACCGGTCTGCCTATCGCTTTCTTTGACGTCAAAATGACTGGTGACCTGATGCGACGCATCGAGGATCACGAACGAATTGACCGGGTACTGACCTCCGGATCACTGAATGTACTTTTTTCGTTTTTCAATATTCTCGTCTTCAGTCTGGTATTATGGTACTATGACCTTTCTATTCTCCTGTTATTCGCCGCAGGCAGCACGCTGTTCTTCGGCTGGATATTGGTATTTATGAGAAAAAGAAAGGCACTGGATCACAAGAACTTCCATTTACTGAGTGAGGAAAAAAGCAAGATCATCGAACTGATCAGCGGCATGCAGGAGATCAAACTGCATAATGCGGAAACCAAGAAACGCTGGTCGTGGGAATATATTCAGGCAAGACTGTTCCAACTCAAGATCAAAAGCCTGGCGCTTTACAACAAGCAGACTTCCGGCGCACAGTTCATCAACGAAGCCAAGAACATCATCATCACCGCTTATGCCGCCTATCTGGTCATCACCGGCCAGATCACGCTGGGGATGATGTTGTCCATTTCCTACATTATCGGCCAGCTGAATTCTCCCTTGCTCACCATGATCGACTTTGTCTATCAGTTGCAGGATGCCAAACTCAGTCTGGAACGCTTGCAGGAAGTACACAACAAGGCGCCTGAAACGAGTCCGTCGGCCGTACAGCTCCCCGTGCCTGCCCAGGGGGACATCATTCTGAACAAGGTATCTTTCAAATACAAGGGAGCCAAAGATCCACTGTTTGAAGATCTGGACCTGGTTATTCCCCGCAATAAGATCACAGCTATCGTAGGTGCCAGCGGCAGTGGTAAGACTACCCTGATGAAATTGCTCATGAAATTCTATCCGCCCGACAAAGGGCAGATCTCCATCGGAAGGCACGACCTGGAACATATCGGGCACCAGGCCTGGCGCGCCCAACTCGGAGCGGTGATGCAGGATGGGTTTATTTTCAATGACACTATCGCTGAGAATATAGTCGTTGGAGAAAATCAGATCGATGAACAACGCCTGTACGAAAGCACGGAGATCGCTAACATCCGCACTTTCATCGAAGAACTCGCGCTGAGCTTCAATACCCGTATCGGCCAGGACGGTGTGGGACTGAGCGGCGGGCAGAAGCAACGTATTTTGATCGCCAGGGCCATTTATAAAAATCCCGATTTCATCTTTTTCGATGAAGCTACTTCCGCGCTGGATGCCAATAATGAACGAAGGATCACGGAAAATCTCAATGAATTTTTCTGTCATAAAACCGCCGTGGTGATCGCCCACCGCCTCAGTACGGTAAAAGGTGCCGATAAGATCGTAGTACTTGACAAAGGGCGGATCGTGGAAGAGGGCGTACACGAAGAACTGATCTACAACAAAGGCCCGTACTATCACCTGGTTAAAAATCAACTGGAACTCGAAAAACTCGCCGGATATGCCTAATCAAAATTTCGAACTGCGTTCTGAGGAAGTACAGGAAGTATTGCGCCGGGTACCTCCAGTAGTTAGTAGTTGGGGGCCCATGGCCCTGTTGCTGGTCATTGTGCTGCTCAGCATCACGGCCTATTTTATAAAAATACCGGACCGGATCAGTGGAAATTTCCACCTGCAGAGCGATCAGATCGGCCGGCTGTACATCGACAATGAAAAAACGGGGCTGATCCGCCCCGGACAGACGGTACTGATCGAACTGGACAATTACCCCAGCAGTCAGTTCGGTTTGCTGGAAGCCACTGTCGGGAAACTCAGGTACGATGAACAGGAGGCCGTTTATATAGTGGAAACCGCCCCATTACGCATATTACATACCAGTTATGATCAGGAACTGGCTCCTCTGCCCAGTCTGAGCGGGCACGGTATCATCATATTAGAGGAAGAGCGGCTCTTATTCCGGTTCCTGCCCTTTCTGAGCACGATAAACAGTTGACCATCAACGTGACCGGTCAATCATTACCGATCATTTTCAGAAAATCTTTCTGATACGTCTTACTGACGGGGATCAGCTGCTTGCCAATTGCGATGCGGTTATTCTCGATATAATTGATCTTATTTAGGGCGACGATATAGGAACGGTGAACGCGTGTAAACTGATCGGGCGGCAATAGCTCTTCAAAGTGTCTGATGGTATCCAGGGTCAATATATGCTCCTGTTGGGTATGAATACTCACGTAATCGTTGGAACTCTCCAGATAAAGAATATCCTCCAGGTTTACTCTCTGGATTTTAAATCCATTCTTCACAAAAATATATTCCATCCGCTGCTTGGCCGTATGCTCCATTGCCGTATTTCCCTCTTTTGGTGTAAGCCGTTGTTTGGCACGCTGAACGGCGATCAGGAAACGCTCCAGGCTGATGGGTTTTACCAGGTAATCGATCACATTGAACTCGAAGCCTTTAATCGCATAGTTTTCGTAGGCCGTAGTCAGGATCACCTGATATTTGCCATTGGCGATGGTCATGAGCTGAATGCCGGTAAGCTCCGGCATTTCCACATCCAGGAACAACAGGTCCACCGGATGATCTTCCAAAAAGTGTAGCGCTTTTATGGGATTGGTAAAAGTATTGACCAGTTCGAGCTCATCATCCGTCTGCACATAATCCGCCAGCAGTTGCACGGCAAGCGGTTCATCGTCTATGATCAGGCATTTTATCATGATTCCGTATTAAGCTTTAGGAAAATAGTAAAGGTCCCGTCCTGATCCTCTACCTGCAGTTCGTACTGCCCGGGATACAACAATTCCAGCCGTCGTCGTATGTTTTCCAGTCCGATACCTCCTTTTTCAGCATTATGCTGCGTTTTGACGGCGTTTTTCACTTCAAAGCACAATTCCCTACCTCTTATCTCTAAACGTATGCAGATCGGCTTTCTGAGGTCCCCATGCTTAAAAACATTCTCAATAAATGGTATCAGCAGAAAAGGAGGCACCAGCACATTGCGGTCATCACCGTCGATGGAGAAGTTCAGATCCAGCTTGTAATCGTACCGGATACGCTCCAGCTCTATGAAATTTTGCAAACTGTTGATCTCTTCCTTAAGGGGTACTTTCTGCGACTGCTCGTATAGGGCATAGCGCAGGATGGCCGTGAGCTTTTCTATGCTTTTGGTAGCAGCATCCGATTTCCGGTATACGAGACTGTAAATATTGTTGAGGGTATTGAACAGAAAATGCGGATTGAGCTGAGAACGCAGGAAGGTCAGTTCGGCCCGTTGGTTCTGGATTACCAGTTGCTGCTGTTGCCGGTCCTTGAATTTCGTGTACTGGAAAAAGAAGAAGATGAAGCCGACGCTCATGTGGATCACCGCATAATAGAGATTGTCCATGACGTACTGGATCATGCCGTAATCATCGGAATAATTCCCAAACCCGAAAACGTCATATAAGACCACTTCCTGCACGATGTAGCGAAAAGCAGTGATCATTACCCAACTGATAAAAAGTGCCGGTACAAGCCACCAAAGATGTTGTGGATATAATTTAAGAGGCAGCAGATAGGCGGCCAGGGAGTACAGTATAAAAACCAGTTGGGTGGTAAAGGCCAGCATGAACAACCGAAAATCTCCCATCCGCCGGAGCGGCTCCAGAGAGAAGTCGTAGATCATCTCCCGAACAATGTACAGCAGGATGAACAATACGACATTGATAAGGATGAGTTGCCCAATCTTGGCTTGCATGTAGTTGGATTCAGTATTTGAACGATCACAATTACGATGATAAGAAATCCTGCCCGAAAAAAGGTGCACCACTCGGTCAAATCACGATATGGATCGGTAAAAAGACCTAATCGTCCGGTGAGGTGATCCGGACCGACGATATCACTTAACAGACCCAATCCCGGCATCTACCGATTTCATTTTCATCTGCCTTTTGAAGCCGCTACTTTTGGATACAACGATTTCAGAATGTTTTGGTGCTAGTTGTTAACCACAGATACAATGAAAATACTTTTGTCCATACATATGCTTTTTCTGACCGCCGCGCTTTGTGCACAAGATGCTTTTAAGGTAAGTGGAACGGTTCAGAGCCTGGAAGGTGAAGCCATCGCCTTTGCCACCGTTACCTTGCGTAATCCGGCTGATTCGAGCCTGATCACCGGAGATTACACCGACGAGAACGGGGCCTTTAACCTGGCCAGCGAACGCAATAACGTAGTGCTGGTGATCACTTATTTAGGCACCGACCGGCATACGCAATTGCTGGAACTCAATGGCAACGAAAACCTGGGTGTGCTTCAACTGGAGCAGGATGTCATGCTGGACGAGGTAGAAGTAAGTGCCCGCCGCCGCACGGTGAACTATACCAACGGGACCCTCACTTTTCTCAACACCGGGCAGGTGCCCGGGCAGAACAGCCTGGAGCTGCTCAAATCCGTTCCGCTGCTGATGACCGATAAGGATAATAATCTGCTGATCAAGGGCAGCTACGCTAAAGTCTTGATCAATAACCGGGATCTGAAGCTGAAAGGGGAAGAACTACAGAACTTTCTCCGGACGCTAACGCCCGACCAGATCGCAAAAGTTGAAGTGATCACCAACCCTTCCGCCAAATACGAGGCCTCAGGAGTGATGGGCATCGTCAATATCATCACCAAGGAGAAGCCCCGGGGTTTCTCCGCTTCGATCAATACCGAAGGCAGCTACGCCCGCTATTTTTCCAGCCGTCTGGGAGCCGATCTCAACTACTTCTCTGACAAGTTCGGGATCAGCCTGGGCGTACGCCGTTCAGACTATAAAAGCTTTAATGACCTGGATATTATCCGCACGCCCCTTGCCGGTACGGGAAGTATAGGTACCATAGCCGAAGAAAGCCATTATGTGACCAAAGGTGTATTTTCCAGAGCCAATCTTTCCATGAATTATTACCTCAGCCCTACACATACCTTCAGTGCTTTCCTGAAGGCTTACCGGGACACCCCAAATAACCAGATCACGGGTAGTACCCGCTTTTCCGAAGACGGCAATAATAAGTTTACCGACTTCATGAGCAACAGCAATCTGACAGAGGACAACGTTACCATGGGCGCCAATTACGAGATCAAACTCGACAGTTCCGGCCAGTTGTTCGCCCTGGATTACATCCACCTCAAGGTCAACAAAGACAACATGGCCGATCAATTGACTTCCTTTTATACCAACGGAGAGTTTTCCGATGATTTTGCCCTGAGCAATCCTGATCTGCAAAATTACACACTGCATTCCCTCAAGGGTGATTATACCCTGCCCATCAATACTTCCGCCACGCTGGAAGCCGGGCTGGAATACACTCAATTGCTTAATAAAAATCTGCTTAGCTATGATTATCCGTCCGAAGACAGTGCCTTTATCTACATACCGATACGGAATAACGATTATACCTACCGGGAAAAAACCTACAGCGCTTATGTGTCCGGTAGTTTTTCCTGGGAACCGTTCAGCCTCCGGGTGGGCACACGTATGGAGTACACCGACTTCAGCACACTGGCAAAAGACAGCGACTCCCAGCAGCGAAATACCGATCACTATCTGAACCTGTTCCCCAATCTGGCGCTTACTTTCACTTCCGAAAAAGGGAACACGCTCTCTTTCTCCTATAGCCGCCGCCTCAACCGGCCGTATTACCGGGACCTCAATCCCAGTATCCTGTACGCCACGCAATATCTGTACATGCAGGGGAATTCTTTTCTGCGTCCGGAATATTCCAATAATCTGGAATTGGGTGCCAAGCTCGGCCAGTACATCTTTGCCGTATTTGCCAATTTCAAGAAGCAGACCGTCAGCGATTACATTGCACAGGATGAGACCTACAATACGACCTTGCTGAGCAAGCGGAATCTGGACAGCAGTGATGATCTGGGATTCATGCTCAACACGAGTTATGACCTGGGCAAAAAGGCATCGATCCGGCTGAGTGCACTGGGCCAGTGGCAAAGAAACAGTCTGAAGATCGAGAGCGAAGACCTCAGTCGCACGCTGGCTACACTCCGGTTGAATGGTGTACTCAATTACAAATTGTCGGCAAAAATGAATGCCAGTTGGTCTTCCCGCTACAATAGCCCTTTTCTCTACGGGCTCTACCGGGTGGAAGGCCAGTTTATTAACAGCCTCAATGTGGTATACCAAATGGAAAAACTAAATATAGGGATAGGTGTTCAGGATATTTTCAAGGCCGGGCAGTGGGACAGCGAGTTGATCTCGGATGCCTACCGAACCCGTTGGATCAACCGCTGGCCTACCGGTGTCATTTCCCTATCGCTCAGTTATCAGTTCGGCAATCAGGAAGCGGCTTCCAAGGGGTCCTATTCCGGAAGTGATGATCGCCGGGAGATCAATCGAATAAACTAAAAAATGCGATCCAATTTTGTATTGATCATTTTGATCAACACCGGTAACTCAAAAAGATGAGTTACCGGTTTTTTTATGTCTACATCCATCGTTCCAAATTTCCCAAACGCTTTACCTCCAATAGAATACTGTCATGAAAAAGGGGCTGCTTCAGTGATCTGATCGAAGCGGCCCCTTTTCCTCTTAGTTAAGGATACTCAATAATGAAATAATAAATCGGTTTTAAATTTTCAGGATGTAATCCTGCTTGTAATAAAATGTTCTGCGCATTTTGCAGTAGTCAATTG
>JAGQXH010000173.1 GCA_020436695.1 Lewinella sp.
TCTCCACTATTCTCCATGCGGTCTGTGCTTTTATCATATTGGCGGCCAGTTGGTTACTCGGCGAAAGATACCCGACATTCGGCTGGCTGCACTGGGGGGCGGCGATTATTTTTATCGGTCTGTTGTTCTACCAGCATACCCTGGTCAAGCCCAACGATCTCAGCCGGATCAATCTGGCCTTTTTCACCACAAACGGAGTAGCGAGTTTAATTTTCGGTTCACTGGTCATTCTCGATATATTTGTATAAATTTGTGATTGATCTGCTTTCCCTCCAAGAATTTTATATCCTCCCGAAGAAACAAAACACTTGAATTTCCGTAAGAAAAGTCAAAAGAATTGGTCATTGCCTTGCGCTGTAAGATCAGATATAACGTAAGCTAGAAGCCTAAATCCATTATTATCCAATTTTTGTAGCCAAAACTTCAGCGTTCACGTCAAGCCGTTTTTGATTGACTCAACCCGTATTTTCAATTTGGACAACACAGGAGGCTTATGTGTAAATACTTCATTCTAAGTTTGATCTTGGGCCTTATGCTGGTAGGATCACCGGCGGTGGCTCAAAAAGGAAAAATAAAAAAGGCTTACAATCACCTGGAAGCCTTGGATTATGAATCGGCGATCGAAATACTGTTACCGCTCGCCG
Source organism: Lewinella sp. (assembly GCA_020436695.1). GTDB lineage: Bacteria > Bacteroidota > Bacteroidia > Chitinophagales > Saprospiraceae > Flavilitoribacter. The sequence continues at coordinate 645 of JAGQXH010000173.1, forward strand.
AACAGGAAGATAATGCTGAAGTAGCAACGCTCCTGGGAACGATCTTCCGCAAGCAGAACAGCTTCGGGAAAGCGGCGGTATGGTATGAAAAAGCCGTCGGCTTGCCCGATGTAGAGCCGTCAGCCTACTTCTATTACGGCATGATGCTCCTGCACCTGAACAAGTGCCATGAGGCTCAGGAACAGTTTGATTACTTCTTTAGCCTGAAGCCGTTGGATCCCCGACAGTTCCAGCTTAAGGATGCCTGTGCGTTCCGGCAAAGCATGCTGAGTAGCGGACAGGAAGATATGCAGGTACGGGTCCTGGAGTTCAACTCTGTCTTTAGTGATATCGGACCGGCATTTTACCGGGATGGCCTGGTATTCGGCTCCGTTCGCACTTCTCCCACTGACGAAGGACTGGGACAGGTTGATCCTTTTTACGATCTGTACTTTGTAGAAGGCGATGAAGATCGTTTCAGCTTCGGGCAGCCTCAGACCTTTTCCAGTCGCCTGAACACCAAAGTTCACGAAGCAATCGTGACTTTCAGCCAGGATGGCACCAAGATCTATTTTACCCGGAATCAGGTAGTCGACACCGAGCACAGCTCAGCCAAAGCTACGGGGCTGGAGATCGTGTACGCCAATTCGGAAGACGGAGACCGGTGGGGCGATTTGCAGTTACTACCCTTTAACAGTCCAAAATATTCCATAGCCCACCCATCTCTGAGCCCTAATGGCAATATGTTGTTCTTCTCTTCGGATATGCCCGGAGGTTATGGTGGTAAAGATATCTGGGTTACTACGTATACCTTTGATCATTGGAGTGATCCGGTAAATCTTGGGCCCCTGGTCAATACTGAAGGAGATGAAATGTTTCCCTATTACCATGCTTCCGGCCGGCTTTATTTTTCATCTGATGCACAGATTGGCCTTGGTGGTCAGGACATTTTCGTAACCGAACCTAATAAAGCCGGCGTTTGGGCCAATGTCCGTAATATCGGTGCACCGATCAATACGGAATATGACGACTACGGCATCATTATCTCACCCGATGAGAGTTACGGATACTTCACTTCCAATCGCCCCGGAGGCATAGGAAAAGATGATATCTACGGATTTAGAAAAGGTCGCCAGCCCGAACCCGAACTCGTTACCCAGGATGACCGTCCCAAAGACACCAAAGTGGTTGTGCATATACAGTTGCTGGATGCCGCTACCGGCCAGCGACTGGAAAATCCCGTGGTAAAAAATTGTGAATCCAATCTTTACCGTTCGGTAGGAACTTCGTCTTTCCAGATGAACTTACTCCCTGGCGATTGCTGTGAGGTGGAGATCAATGTGGATGGGTACGAAACCCAGCAGGTGGAGATCTGCGGTGATCCCAACAACCGGACCCGGGCTATAACCATGTACCGCAGTACAGTTCCCGCTTCTACTCCGGAGCCCAGCTTCGATCCGCAGGATGTTGTTACCAAAAGCGTTCCACAGGTCATTGAAACCCCATCGGCACCGACATCGGTGATTCCCGAGCCGGCCGTACAACCACAACCGGTGGAACCCGAGAGCAATACCCCCGCAGAAACCAATACTGCTGTAACGACTCCCGAAACAACCAGATCATCCGATCCTTTCGAAGAATCTCCCTTTGGGGAAGAAGACACCGTAAGAACGGTTTCCAACGAATCGGAAACAGCCAGTCCTGATACGGAGACGCCGGGTGTTGTGGAGGAAACGACTGAGATCGTCCGGCAAACGACTCGCGCCCGCAAAACGACTAAATACCTGATCGGCACGGTTTATGATCCTTTGAATAGTCGGCCTATTCCCTTTGCCACTATCCATCTGTTGAATTCTACCTGCGGAGTAAACCTGAAAATTCAATCGGATGAGTCCGGGCATTACCGGCTACCACTGATCTCCAATTGCTGTATTAATATCCGGGTGGAAAAAGAAGGTTTCCAAACCTACACGGCCCTGGAAGCCTTGTGTACCGATAAAGCCGGGAATGTGAAAGGCAGCACCTCCATTCTGCTGAAACCGGAACCGAAAGAGGTTAAAAATGAGGTAAAAGGACAAACGAACCGGAGTTCTTTTTACGGTTTCGAGCGCAGCAAGAACACTAAAACTGCCGATGCCGGTCCGGCTTATGTACTGAACGTTTACTACGAGACCGGCCACACCAGTGTGATGGAAAAGTCTGTCCCGGAGTTGATGAAACTACTTGATCTGCTGAATAAAAATCCGGAACTGGTCGTGGAGATCGGTGCGCATACCGATTCTCAGGGAACCACTGCTTACAATCAGGAACTCTCTCAAAGGCGGGCCGAAAACGTGGTAAAATTCCTGGTTTCTCAGGGCATATACAGTAAGCGGCTCATTGCCAAGGGATACGGAGAATCGCAACTGATCAACGATTGCGGTGACCATTCCGATTGCGGAGAAGAAGAGCATCAGGTTAACCGCCGCACCGAATTTCGCGTGATCGGCAACATTCAGGAAATGGAGTAGATCCTACTTTACGGTTTCCTTTAGACGGCACATTTGTAGTAACAGCCATAGCTCGTTTTGTCGAATTTATGGATATTTGCTCCCCTAAAGCTCAGCGGAGTAGATTGAAACGACAAAACACCAAGAGTTCATGGCTATACTCAAATATCCCGAAACCAGAAAAGTTGATCAGATAGACGATTACCACGGGCAGCAGATTGCCGATCCCTATCGCTGGCTCGAAAATGATACTTCTCCCGAAACGGAACGATGGGTGGACGCACAAAATGCCGTCACTTTCGCTTATCTGGAGCAGATACCCTTTCGGAAAAAAATTGAAAAACGGCTTACCGCCCTGCTCGATTATCCACGTTTTTCTTCTCCATTCCGGGCCGGTGACTACTATTTTTTCTATAAGAATGACGGTTTGCAGAATCAGCCGGTCATTTACATCCAGGAAGGACTGCAAGGGAAGCCGGAAGTATTTCTCGATCCTAATGACTTGTCTGAAGACGGTACTATTGCCGTGAGCTTGCTCGGCTTTTCCAAAGATAATCGCTACGTTGCTTACGCTCAGTCGGAGGCCGGTTCTGACTGGCAGCAGATCCATATCATCGAGATCGCCAGCCGTAAACAATTGCCTGACCTGATCCGCTGGGTGAAATTTTCGGGCGCGGCCTGGTTTCAGGACGGCTTCTTTTATTCGCGTTATCCCGAGGCTGGAGATGCAGAAAAATATTCCGGACGGAATCGTTTCCATACGGTTTACTACCATCGCCTGGGTACCGAACAATCGGAAGATCGTTTAATATACCGGGATGAGGCAAACCCGAGCTACAATCACTACACGGTGGTTACCGAAGACGGTGCCTATCTCCTACTCTACGCTTCTCCGGGCACTGACGGCTACGCTACTTATTATAAAGATCTGAAAAACGATGGTCCGGTCACGCTCTTATTCCCGGCTTACGCTAATAAAAGTTCTGTGATCGACCATCAGGACGGAAAATTTCTCGTACTTACCGATATCGAAGCCCCTAAGTACCGGCTCATAGCAGTACCCGCATCCGAAAAGCCCGCTCCGGATTCCTGGAAAACGATCATTCCGCAATCTGAGCATTTGCTGCAAAGTGTAAATACAGGAGGTGGCTTCCTGTTCGCCAATTATCTGATCAACGCTACTGATCGCTTCTATCGCCTTCATTACGATGGCTCCCATAAACAGGAAATTGAGCTACCCGGAACGGGGAACGCTTCGGGCTTTAGCGGTAAGCAGGAAGACAAGATCCTTTTTTATACCTACACCTCATTCATCTATCCAACCACCATCTTCAGGTACGATGTGGCCACCGGGGCTTCCGAACCTTTTTTTCGGGCCGATCTTAAATTTAATCCCGAAGATTATATTGAAAAACAGATCTTTTTTCAAAGTAAGGACGGTACCATCGTCTCCATGTTCATCGTACACCGAAAAGACCTGCCGATGGATGGGAGTAACCCAACTTATTTGTATGCATACGGAGGTTTCAATATCAGCCTGACGCCGGTATTCAGCGCATCAAGGATCTTATTGCTTGAGCATGGAGGAGTGTTGGCTATTCCCAATTTACGGGGAGGAGGAGAATACGGGGAGGAATGGCATCAGGCGGGCATGCTGGACAAAAAACAGAATGTATTCGATGATTTTATTGCCGCAGCTGAATACCTGATCTCGGAGGGCTATACCTCGTCTGATAAACTGGCTATTGCCGGAGGTTCAAACGGAGGATTACTGGTCGGTGCGGTCATGACCCAGCGACCGGATCTGCTTGCGGTAGCATTCCCTGCGGTAGGTGTCCTGGATATGCTTCGTTTCCACCTATTTACCATCGGAGATGCCTGGATACCGGAATATGGATCCAGTGAAGATCAGGAGCAGTTCAAAACCTTGCTGGCCTACAGCCCTCTTCATAACCTGAAAGACGGCATTTCCTATCCGGCTACCATGGTGACCACCGCCGATCATGATGATCGGGTCGTACCGGCACATTCTTTCAAATTTGCCGCGAGACTGCAGGAAGCACATAAGGGCAAGCAGCCCGTTTTGATCCGGATCTCCAGGCGGGCCGGCCACGGAGCGGGCAAGCCGATCTCCAAGCTCATTGAAGAGCAGGCGGATATGTGGTCCTTCTTTTTTTTCTGTACGGGTGCGGATGTTCAGGAATGAGAGGTGAGGAATGAGGAATGAATTTTGGCATACTTATTGTAACTATGTTTAATAGGTTATGAAAAGAAATTCGTTTTCTCCAGTCCGTGCAAGATTACGCGGACTTTTTTTTTGCCCTGAAGTCTTTCTTTCCTTTTGAAAAAGTTCCTGCTGTGCAGGCGGAAACTTATTTTTGCGCCATTCGTAACCAAAAATAAAACCAAACCAAAAATGATCATTGGGGTACCAAAAGAGATCAAAACCAATGAGAACCGGGTTGCTCTTACTCCGGCCGGAGCGCTGGAACTAAGCAAACGCGGTCATCGGGTGTTCATTCAAACCACTGCCGGTGAAGGTAGTGGCTTCCCGGATCACCTCTATGAGCAGGCCGGGGCTCAGATCCTACCGAGCATTGAGGCCGTTTACGAACAGGCCGAAATGATCATTAAAGTGAAAGAACCTATCGAAGCAGAATACGGTCTGATCAAGGAAGATCAATTACTCTTCACCTATTTCCACTTTGCTTCTTACGAACCGCTGACCAAGGCCATGATCGCCAGCAAAGCGGTTTGTCTGGCCTATGAAACGGTTGAGCTTTCGGATCGCAGTTTGCCTTTACTCGTACCAATGTCGGAAGTGGCCGGTAGAATGGCTGTTCAGGAAGGTGCGAAATATCTGGAAAAACCGATCGGCGGCCGCGGCGTACTACTGGGCGGCGTACCGGGCGTACAACCCGGGAAAGTGCTGATCCTGGGCGGAGGCGTCGTGGGTACGCAGGCAGCCAAAATGGCCGCCGGGCTGGGAGCACAGGTCACCATCATGGATATCAGCCTTCCGCGCCTGCGCTATCTGGCAGATGTGATGCCGGCCAATGTACAAACAGTCTACTCCAACGAATACAATATCCGTCAGTACATCGAAGAGGCTCATCTGATCATCGGGGCGGTGCTGATCCCCGGCGCAAAGGCTCCCAACCTGATCACCCGGGACATGCTCAAAAAAATGCACGCCGGAACGGTATTGGTAGATGTAGCGGTCGACCAGGGAGGATGCATCGAGACCTGCCGCCCGACCACTCATACCGATCCAACTTTCGTGATCGATGATGTAGTGCACTATTGCGTGGCCAATATGCCGGGAGCAGTACCTTATACATCGACCATTGCGCTGACCAATGCTACCCTGCCCTACGCCGTTCAACTGGCAGAAAAAGGCTGGAAAAAAGCATGTAAGGACAGTGCTCCGTTATGCAAAGGACTGAACGTAGTGAACGGGAAAGTGGTGTACAAAGGTGTTGCGGATGCTTTCGGCCTTCCGCTGCATGAAGTGGAGGAAGTGCTGAGCTAGGAAAGAAATACCTGGAAGGCAAAATAAAAATGAAACATCCCGGATTTTGAGGAATAGTAAGCGCCCGGGGATCGATTTCCATTAAATATGGGAATGTTGCCAGTTGCCGGTTGATCAGTTAGCTAACCGGTGGCAACCGGCAACAGTTCTTCGTGCAGTAGAAAATTGGTCTTTAAACGCTTACAGGCTTCCTAAAATCCGGGATGTTCATGTGTTCCTCATCGGAACGACCGATCTCTTATTTGGCGGCGACCAGGTTAATGCTCAATTCGAATTCATCGTAGATCGTCTTGTCTCCCAGGTTGTCGAAGAAGCTCCCGGAGCCATAACGAACATCAAATTCAGAACGATCAATAGTGATGTCTGCCGTTGCAACATTCTTGCCGTCCACTTCATTCAGCAGCGCATTGAATTTGATCTCTTTCGTTGTTTCCTTAATGGTTAGATCGCCTACGATCTTGTATTCACCGGGTTTACCGCGTGATACGACACTGGTGATCACAAATTTTGCAGTTGGGTAAGTAGCTACTCCAAAAAAGTCGTCGGATTTAAGGTGACCGACCAGTTTATCCGCCCATTCTCCTTGTAGATCTTCGCAATTGATGGTGGTCATATCGATCTCGAATCCACCACCGGCCAGAGCGCCTGCCTCATCGAATTGGAGATCTCCGTTCTTGATCATTACTTTACCGGTGTGTGAACCGGTCACTTTATAGCCTTTCCATACAATGTAGCTTGCACTGGTGTCTACACGCACAGATGCCGGTTGCGGATTGGAAAAAGCCATTCCAATTAGTACAATAAAGGTCATTAATCCTGTAAATAACAAGTTGCGATTCATCAGTTGAATGATTTTAGAAATACAATGATGTTAAGTTGTTGAGATATTGTAACAACGTCTATTTTAAATTAAAGTTTAAACGTTAATTGTATAGACATTTATTTTTACAAAAAAAGAGCCATATTGCTCTTTCAGTATCGCATGGCATCCAGCAATTCGTTTAACTGCTCCGCCTGATGTCTCGTTAGCCGGTTCCTGACAACGTCCATCTGCTCATCCATGGCGTCGCTGGCCAGCGTCAGCAGATTCAGTCCTTTCTCGGTGATCACCACATCTACCTGACGCCGATCTGCTTTGCAGGACTTGCGTTCTACCAATCCCTTTTGCTTGAGTTTCTCAACCAGCCGGGAAGCATTAGACATTTTGTCGATCATTCTTTCCGTAAGTAACTTCACTGAAGCCGGCTCCGGATGCATACCCCGCAAAATTCTCAATATATTGAACTGCTGCCAGGAAATATTAAAAGGTTTTAAGGCCTGCATCGTTTGCTGGTGGATCCAACTGGCAGTGTACAGCACATTGATATGTGCTTTTTGGAATTCATCTTTGAATTTTTTCTGTTGAATGGCTTCTTCAATTCTCATCAGACTGCAAATATATGTATATACATTTAATATGACAACTATTATTTCCTTTCTTCCCAATTCCAAAGATCGCACCCTATTATAGAAAACTCCGAATATCCCTAAATGTTTAGGAAGCAGATGAAATTATAGCATGGGAGCGTCTTCTCTTCTTTTCTTTTCTTTAGCTTTGCCCCTCCCGTCAGCGAAAGGCCGATTTTCCGCCGCATGGGTTGAATTTAAAAGCAGAAATATGAAAATCCTGATCATAGGTGGAGGAAATATGGGGCTGACCTACGCCCAGAGTTTTCTTCGTTCTCATATCACGAGCCAGGAACAAATGATGATCCTGGAAAAATCACCGGAAAAAGCCGCTGAACTGGCCAAACTGGATATTGGTACGGTGTTCGGAACGGCTGAAGGCTGCCTGGAAAATGCTGACCTGATCATACTGGCTGTCAAACCGCAGGATGCACCGGCTCTTTTTGCCAATATCCGCCCTTACGTTGATTCGCAGCAGGTATTCCTGTCCATCATGGCCGGGGTAACTATTGCCGGCATTAGCGAAGGACTGGGAGTCAGGAAAGTGATCCGGGCAATGCCGAACCTTCCGGCTCAGATCGGCATGGGTATGACTGCTTTTACCAGCTCGGACGACGTTACCCGCATCGAACTGGTTACCGTGCAAAACCTGCTGAACACCACCGGCAAGACGATTTATGTCGAGCAGGAATCGGCCATTGATGCAGCTACGGCGATCAGTGGCAGTGGCCCTGCTTACGTCTGGTTCTTCATGCAGGCGATGATGCAGGCGGCTTTGGAGATGGGATTTTCCGAATCCGAAGCCGAATTGCTGGTCAGTCAAACCTTCCGGGGAGCTATCGAACTACACAATAAAACCGACCTGTCTTTTCAGGAATGGATCAACCGGGTTTCTTCAAAAGGCGGTACTACCGAGGCCGCCATGCGTACGTACCGGGAAAAGGCGGTCCACGAAGATATTATCGCCGGTGCCCGGGCTGCTTTGAACCGGGCCATTGAGTTGGGAAAGTGATCAATGTTAGTCGGTAGTCGATAGTTACAGCAAAAAACAATATTGAACTAATTTGCACCGAATAAAGGGCATCGAAGCTTTTACCTTTCTACCCTTCAGGTTCACATCATCAATATTTTGCACGGACATGATTGACTAACGACTACCGACTAAAGCACTAATTATTTCTCCAATTCACTCACCCGATACTTGGCCATATCTGCATACTTCCCACCTGCCTTCTGATAGGCATTGATCGCCTCCTGCTTTTGGCCCATGGCTTCGAGGATTTCTCCCTTAGCAAAATAACACATATCAGCATTGTCACCCTCTCCTATTACAGCCATAGCCTTTTCCACAGCAGTCAGTGCAGCTTCAGACTGACCTTTTGCTTTCAGGGCTCTGGCCTGATAGGTATAGATATCGCCGGTTTCCTTTAAGGCCAGGTAAGCTTCGGCAGCCGCCAGGGTTTCATCCATTTTTTCGTCCAGAAAAAGACGGATCACGGTATTGGTAGCTTTGTTTTCCATAGTTTCTACCTTATCCTCGGTTTTATCCGACTGGCCGCAGATCTCAGCCGCGTTGAGGTAGGCGGTCACCGCTTCTACTTTATCGCCTTTGTCATCCAGTGACTGGGCCAGTCCGATATAATTGGCATAGAAAGTAGGATTGTATTCGATCCCCATTTTGTAAGATACTACAGCGTCAGCGAAGTTTTCAGATTTACGCTGTTCGGTACCGACGTAATAAGCAGCGATTGCCCCATTCTTCTGGGCCAACCCGATCACCTTCATATCCGTTTCGGAAGTGGTATCGGCTAAACTGATCGCTTCGACAAAAAGGGGAAGTGCTGCTTCGTATTCTTTGGCTTTGAGTTTTGTAAGGCCGTCATTGTAAAGACTTACTGCGGAAGCTGGTTGATCCCCTGCGCTTTCAGCAGCAGCTTCTTCCTGGGAAAAACCAGCTACCGAAAGCAACAAAAACAGAAATAGAACGCTAATACGGGTAATTGTGAAATCCATGAAACAATATTTTTGCGTTAGAAAAGCCGTAAAAATATTATCTCTCGAAAGAAATAAAAAACCATACGACTTTTTTAATAGTATTCATTCTTACATTAAGTCTCATCCTTTACTTTATTAAAGTTGTATTAACTTTGCGAACCTTAAATTTCGACCCGATATTATGAAGCAAAAACAACTTCCACTGATCTTCCTGCTGTTGATCATTGTTGCATCTGCCTGTAAAAAATACGAAGAAGACCTGCTCAGCGGCACCTGGAGCGGGAGTGCCATCCTGGAAGATCAACAACCCTTGGGTATTGAACCTTCGGACATCAAACTAACGCTTGAACCCAACGGCAATTACCACTACGAGAGCACCCTTAACTACAAGGAAGCCGGCACTTATTACATGGACCAACAATACCTGTACACCATGGATACGCTCAATCAGGCTTCTACTGAAAAAGCGGTTGAGATCATTATGCTGACCCAGGACTCACTCCATATTCGAATGAACGAAGCCGGCAAGGAACGCTTATTAAAGATGGTCCGGCAATAGGTTCTGCCTATCCCCTAATCCAGGTGTTTTTTCAGGAACTGATCCAGTTTAACCATGAATTCCGGCTGGTAATAATCCGGACTGCCGTGGCCGGCACCGTGCACGAATTCCAGTTCTACGGAAAGGCCCCTTTTTTTGTACTCACCGTATAATTCAAGCGATTGATTGACCGGCACCTGGTTATCCTGATCTCCATGGGCCAAAAATAAGGGCGGATCATCGGTATCTACCTGATATACCGGACTGGCCAGCTTTGCCAGTTCCGGTACCTGCTCTACCGGCCGTCCCAGCAGTAATGCCATTGCCGGGGCCCGAACGCTTATGCCATGAGGCGTAGACTGACTCAGGATGGAGGTTAGATTCGTAGGGCCGTAAAAATCAATGACGGCCTGTACCGAAGAACTTTCGGATAAATGATCTCCCAGTTGTCCTTCCAAAGCAGCGTGTCCATTGGTCACACCGATCAACGCCGCCAGATGTCCACCCGCAGATGAGCCCCAAATGATAAATTGATCCGGCCGGTAGGCGTATCGACCGGCATTTGCACGCAGAAAACGAATAGCTGCTTTAATGTCGTGGGCCTGGGCCGGGAAAGGAGCTTCTACACTTAATCGGTAATCGACACTTGCCAATGCATACCCTTTATTCAACATGCCCTTTGGTGGATCCTCCTTTGCCCCAGAATGCCAGGCTCCGCCGTGTACCCAAATGATCAGTGGAGGGTGTTCGGTATCAGCCGGCAGATAAAGATCCAACAGCAACTCGCGATCTTCAGTCACCGCATAGACCAGATTCTTATACTCGTTTTGCGCCATAAGGTGGAAATTGAATAAGAGCAACAATAGGAGCATACCTCTCGTCCGTTTCATAATTTCCATTATATATATCAAGGTGTATTTGCAAGATCCTCACCCTATCTAGACCTCCAAAAGCAATCCGTCACCTTACACGATGGTCAAAGATCACCCAGGCAAAGCCATCCCGAAACAGTTCAAAACCTCCATTTATCTTTACAATGGAGTATCTTAGACTGGAGTTTGTTAACTTGAAATAGTTGAAGCGCTATGAAAACTACACCTTATAATAAATGCCCCACAACATGATGAAAGTGTACATCAGACGTCTGGTCCTGATCTGTCTCTCTCTTGGAGGAATGCAGCTGCTCCCGGCGCAGGATTATCTGAAAGCGTTGAACGATGCCGACAAATATTTCGGACAGCGCATCAGTCACTTTTCCAATGGAGACGTATTGGTAGGGAATTCCTCTGTTGAAGCACTGCGGACAGGAGGTGGCGGCACCGTCTATCTCACCCGCCTGGATGTTTGCGGCAATACATCCTGGTCATTAGCCTACCATCGGGATGAAGAATATATGGAGATCAAAGACGTGATCGTAAATGAAGCCGATGAAATATTTGCTTACGGCAGTGCCTATATCGGATTGGATGAATTGATCTTCCTGCTGAAAGTTGACGGTAAAGGGCATATCCTGAAATTCCAGCTTTTTGAACCGGAAACCGTTGATCACTTCTCATACAGCATCGATCTAAAAGACGGATTGCTGATGGCTTATGGGCTTATTCTTGATTTTAACACCAAAAAGTACGGCTTCATTGCGGTATTCAACGAAAGCCTGAGTTTCCGGTGGGGCGTAAAATTCACTCCTTTCGAATCCGTCGGTGATGCCCGCATTACAAACAGTGGTGGATTTCTTTGCCGTTCGGGCCCTTTTCTGATCAAACTAAGCCCCGAGGGGCAATGGGAATGGGGCAAGCAGCTGGATGAGGGCATGCAACAGAT
>JAGQXH010000174.1 GCA_020436695.1 Lewinella sp.
CGGACCATCTTGATTTGTTTTGATGAGTTGCTCTACCGGCCCCTGGATCAAGGTGAGCGGTGTACGCAATTCGTGGGAAACATTGGCCAGGAAACGGGATTTCATCTGATTGACCTCTTCCAGTTGTCTGGTTTGAACGTCCTTTGCCAGAAGCAGTTCCTCATTCTTCTTATGGCGGTAGCGGTAAAAGCTGAAGATGAGGATGGCCAGCGCTATCGCGGCAATAGCCTGAATGGCATAAATGCGGTTCCAGATGCGGGTGCTTTGGTTTTGTTGCTGGAGCCTAGTGATCTCGTTCTTTTGTTTCTCCGATTCGAAACGTGCTTCCAGTTGAGAGATCTTTTCGGAGGATTCCTGTCCTTCAATACTGTCTTTCAACGTCCAGTATTCATTCAAATAAACGAGCGCTTTTTGATAGTCTCCTTTCAGTTCGTACAATTTGGCGAGTTGTTCCTTAATACTGATCACCCGTTTATTAACCCCCATCTCCTCGGCTAGTGACAGTGCCTTGAGATAAACCTGCTCGGCAGTATCGAGTTCGCTGAGGTTAACATAAATATTTCCAAGATTTTCACTGACGTTGATAATGCCGTTCTTATCGTCCATTTCCCGGGCAATGGCCAGCGTCTTTTGGATCAGGGGCATAGCCTCTCTGGGTTTTCCCATTTCATTGAGGACATATCCGATATTGGAGAGAGACTCCCGCATCCCCCGTTTATCCCCGATGGCTTCCCGAATATCGTAGGCCTGTCGAAATAAGATCAAGGTCGTATCCGCTTTTCCCAGGCGGTAATAGACGGAACCCAGATTATTAAGGGTCTTAGCTAGGTTAACCGAATCCTTTTGTTCCCGGTGGTAGGCCAACACTCGCCGATGGTAATCGAGCGAGCTTTCAGTCAACCCCTGATCTTCGGTGATCAGGGCCATGACGGAATAAGCGCTGATCACTTCATTCTGCAGGGAATGTGCCTCCGCAATTTTTAACTGCTCAGAAGCATATTCAAATGCCTGCGGATACATGCCCATCATCCATTGCCCAATAGCCATGTGATTGAAGGATCGGCATTGCCCCATAGTATAATCGAGCTGTTCGGATAAGGCGAGCGCTACCTGCCCCAGCGAATCCGTTTTTCGGGGGTTCTGATTCCAGTAACTATATGCAAGATTGTTCAACCACTTGACGTACTGGGTATCTCTAACCGGATGCTGTTCCAGACTGTCAATCAGTGATTGCTGTATGGGAGATTGGGCTATACCTAAACTGGTATAGAGCAGACAAGCGAAGAGAGAAAGCCATTTTGGTAGCATAAATGCCGGATTAATCACTTTAATATGACCATTATGGCAGGCAAGGTTTAATAAACAGAATAAAGATAAACTTTTACCGAGAGGGAATCAACCGAAGCTGAAAATACTAGTACTTTCGTAATAGTTCCCAGCTTATAGCTGAGAACTTTTTAGCTTTTTATATTCTTAAAACGAAAAACCATGTACCGTACCCTCTTATTTACCCTGCTCCTGGGCAGCCTGTTGGCGTGTAGCCCGACTGAGACCAGCACCGAACAATTAATTATCGATGAAACGGCAACGACCCGTATCGATTCTACTCTGAAAAGCCTCGTAGATGCCGGCTCTATTGCAGGCGTGTCGGCTCTGATCTACGAAAAAGACCAGGAAGTATACTTTAATGCCTTTGGTTATGCTGACAGCGAGGCAAAAAAGCCGATGGATCGCAATACCATTGTGCGGATCTATTCGATGACCAAACCGATCACCGGCACGGCCCTGATGACGCTCTACGAACAGGGGGCATTTGAACTGGATGATCCGCTGTCTAAATACGCTCCGGAATTTGCGGATATGCAGGTATACGTGGGGCCGGACGAAGAAGGTAACATGATCCTGGAACCCGCGCACCGACCAGTTACCATCCGGGATATCACGCGTCACACCTCCGGAATCGTGAGTAATACTGCTGATACGACGGCTTTTGGCAAACTGGTTAGAGAAACGAACCCCATGGACCGGGAAAATACCCTGGTAGAAATGGCGGAGAAATTTGGCAGTCTGCCCCTGGCTTTTCATCCCGGCGATCAGTGGGCTTATGGACCTTCGGTAGACGTGCAGGCATTTCTGGTAGAACGCCTGTCGGGAGTACCCTACGCTGAGTATCTTCAGACTCATGTACTTGATCCGTTAAAAATGGATCAGACCAGATATTATATTCCAGAAAACGATCAGCCCCGGTTTGCGGGCATGTACCGGATGACGGAAGACGGCAATTTAGACCGGGTGCCCGACGAAGGGGCAAACAGTTTTAACCTCAATCGCTGGCCATTAACCCCCGGTGGTTACGGACTTACTTCAACGCTCGACAATTACATGCGGTTCGCCCGTATGCTGGTACACAAGGGCACTTTCGACGGGGCTACTATCCTAAAACCGGAGACGGTGGAGTTGATGGCTACCAATCAGTTATCGGATACGATCTCCCAAAGAATGTGGTTGCCCAGTAAAGGGCAGGTCGGTTTCGGAATTGATTTTGCCGTGCGTACCCGTCCACCGGCCACCGTGGAAGAAAACCACGGTATAGTAGGGGAGTTCTTTTGGGATGGTGCTGCCAGCACTCTGTTTTGGGTGGATCCGGTGAATGAACTGACGGCCGTACTTTTTGTGCAGAAATTTCCATTTGACGGAGCATTGCATAAAAAATTCCGGGATGCAGTGTATGGGCCGATCATGCTGGCGGCTAACCAATAAAAAGTATCGTTGGGAGGAAAAGTAGGAGGACGATGAAATAAAGCTGAACGGCCTGAACTTTTTAAACGATTGCCAGGCCCCAGTTAACTTTTCCTCCACCTTTGATGGTTTTTGTAGCTTTGACGGTAAGTTTTTGATCTTGAAATTTATCAAGTCCGGATATGGGTTTTCCTTTTTTCATGATGAGAACTGCGTTAGTGAGATATCAATTTAGTGCATTAAGAGGTAAAAAACAAGCTTGAATACACAACGAATGGCCAGCGCAATCTTATCTATCATCCGAAAAATGCCGGCTAGTCTTCTCTTTTTATCCCTTTTTGGTATCTTTCCTATCGAGAACATGTTTAAAATTCCCTCAATCGGCTGCGAGCGGCAAATTTTCTCCCGCCCTTCGTTAAAAAGCCTCGCCGTACTTTCTAAGTATGCCTGCGTTTTTTGCCTCGGTCAGAACAAAATTTGCTCTCTCTCGCTCAATCAGGAAAATTTAAAAATGTTCTGAGTAATTGGATAAACCTCTAAATCCGGTCGCATATTTTCATGAAGAAAGTATTTTTTCGTTGTCTGGTAGTTCTATTTGTTACCTATCTCAGCAAGCCGGCAATCGCCCAATATGATCTGGTGCATCCTAGTAGGATCATTAGTGCGGAAGACGGACTGCCTAATCATTATTTGCGAGGATTGGTGCAGGACGCTTATGGATTCGTCTGGATCGGTAGTTATGACGGGCTTTCACGGTTCGATGGAAAACGCATCGAGGTCTTTCGTCATCAGGCCGGGGATTCCCTCTCGCTTACCAACAATTCTGTTATCAGTATGGCTGCCGATCCGAATAACGGGCAGGTTTGGATCGGTACATTCGGTGGGTTGAATGTCTATCAACCAGCAAAGGGTAACTTTAAGACTTATGTACATGATGATCAGGATTCGACTTCTTTGGCTTCCAATTACGTGTCGAGGCTACAGGTAGACCGGCAAAGCGTACTGTGGTTGGGCCTGCGCTCTCATATACTTTATCGCCTGGATGACCAGCAGGAAAAGTTTTTGCAATATATCCCCGTTCCAAGCCAGGGTGAGGGCACGGAGTCAATTCAGGCACTGGAACAGGATGGCGCAAATGATGCGGTCATCTGGACCGGGACCAACCATCGATTATTAGCTTTCAATAAACAGGATAATACCTTTGATTATTCGCATGTGGTAGTCCCGGGCATCCGTCAGTTACAGGCACATACCGATGGGCAATTGTATATTCTCGATGATTCCGGGCAGATAACGGTCTACCAGCCCCAGACCAAAACAATAATAAAGAAGCTGGTACCTCAGGAAGCGTGGAACTTTGGGTGGATGTATCCAAAATCTGCCGATGAGATCTGGATCAGTTGCAATAGAGGGATTGCCGTATTGAATACCGGAGATCAAAGCTTATCCTACCCCTGGCAGGATGATCCCGATCAGAAGATAGCCTACGATATTGACCTGATCGATCGGGATGGAAGGATCTGGTCGACCAGTACTTCTGGTTTGAAAGTGTACGATCCGGCTACGACCCAATTTCCAAATTATTTTTACGAAACGAATGGTGCTTCATCTCCTTTTATCACCCAGCGGATACTGGAAGATCCGGAAAGGGGGCTGATCTATCTAAATGTTAGTGCAGGTAATGGTCTTCATCGTTATGATCTAGCCGAAGGGACATGGCAGCACATACCGATGCCGGCAGATTACTCAGGCCGACTCTTTAACGGGAGTGACCTGGTATTGCTGGAAGATGGGCAACTACTCATTCTGGAACGAAATGCCATGTATACATTGTCGGCAGACGGGCGCTCCATGGTGCTTCACCCGGTTTCCGATAAATTACCACCCGAACGAAACTGGCTGAACATGTTTATCGACAGTAAAGGGTATATCTGGTTGGGAGGACTGGAGAACGGCGTTCTCAAGATCGATCCGCGAACCTGGGAAGTAAGTTCCCTGGCAGAGTGGCTGCCTGCCTGTGGGCAACCCCGTTTTCGCTGGGCGTTCTACGAAGACAGCCGGCAGCAGGTCTGGATCTCCGTATGCGGTGGTATAGCTTATTATTCTTATGAGGAGGATGCTTTTCATTTCCTGCTCAGCGAAGATGATCCGGAGCATACTTTTCGTACTCCCAAAGATTTTGTGGAAGGGCAGGATGGTATTCTCTGGGTAAGTGATGAAGAGGAAGGTTTGTTGGGAGCGATCGATCCTGGTGCACCAATGAAAGGCATCTACCGGAGATATTCGTTTGCTCAATATACCTCTGCTGATTCTGTGCGGATCATCAAGGGAAAGGCTGACGCTTCTCTGGGGGTAGCCAAACTGGCAGTTGACCGCGAAAATAATTTGTGGACGTATAGCCCCAGCGGACTGCTTAAAATTCACCCGGATCGCAGAACGGTAGAGATCTACAACGAACTGGACGGACTACAATGGCTGGATGAAGACCTGAAAGTGTCTACTGTGAATCAGGTGGAAACACTATCTTCGGGAGAGATCGCAGTCGGATTTCGAAAGGGCATGAGTATTTTTGATCCATTGAAATTAAACATCAGCCGGGAGCAGCCGCAGCCTTATCTGACGGCTTTCAACGTGTATAACAACCCCTGGCCATCGGATTCAAGCCTTTTCATGACTCAGCACATCGATCTGAATTATTGGGAAAACTACTTTTCATTTGAATTTTCCTCCATCGGGTTTACCAACCCCAATCATCACCAGTACCAGTATAAGCTGGAAGGTGTGGATGATGAATGGGTCCACTCCGGTCAACGATCCTATGCCGCTTACACCAATGTTGATGGTGGACATTATACCTTTCTGGTCAAAGCCGCTAATCGGGACGGGATCTGGAATGAAAAACCCCTGAAGATTGACCTGAATGTGGCCATCCCCTGGTGGCAGCGCTGGTGGTTTAAAGGGAGTGTGATCCTGCTCATCCTGGCTGGTGTGTATACTTTTTATCGTTACCGCTTACGGCAGGTGAGAAAAGCAGAGCGCATTCGGTCTGACTTCGAAAATAAGCTGGCCAGTGTTGAACTCACCGCCCTGCGTTCACAGATGAATCCACACTTCATTTTTAACTGCCTGAACTCCATTGAAAGTTACATCATCAGGAATGAAACCAGGAAGGCTTCGGAATATCTCAACGGTTTTTCGCGACTGATCAGGCTTATTTTGCAAAATTCGCGCTCCAATTATGTTTCGATCAAGGACGAACTGGAGGCGCTCTCGCTATATATGGAAATGGAGAACCTTCGTCTCCGGGAGAGCTTTACTTATGAGATCATTGTGGATGAAGAACTCGAAACGGAAAATATTGATATTCCTCCCATGCTCATGCAGCCCTATGTGGAAAATGCGATCTGGCATGGCCTGAGACACAAGAAAGAAAAAGGGGCTATTGTTATTGAGCTGAAAAAGGTCAACAATTTCCTGCAATGTACTATAGAAGACAATGGTGTCGGTCGGAAAAAATCGGCAGAACTCGCATCCAAAAAATTCAAAAAGACTTCAATGGGTATGAACATTACCCAGGAGCGGATCGATATCATCAATAAGGCTTACAATATGGAAACATCCGTTCGGGTTATCGATCTGGTCTCTGCGGAAGGCGATGCAATGGGTACTCGCGTAGAGCTGAGTATTCGGCTAAAGTAGACCTGATTTTTTTAAAATAGTTAATAGAATGAATATAAAACAACTATTCCTAGGCATTATCCTGAGTGTATTGACATTGACCTTCTTTCAATGTACTTCGGAAACGACTGCAGAGGCACCGAAAAGGCCGAATATTATCTTCATTATGAGCGACGATCACGCCTATCAGGCCATCAGTGCCTACGGAGGGCCATTGGCGACGCTTGCCCCCACGCCTAACATTGACCGACTGGCCCAACAGGGAATGCTCTTCAATCACTGTCTGGTAACGAACTCGATCTGCGGCCCTTCCCGGGCAACCATTCTCACCGGGAAATACAGCCATATGAATGGTTTTATCGATAATACGATCGGTTCCAAATTCGATTTCAGTCAGCCGACCTTCACTAAGGTACTGCAACAAGTAGGATACAAAACGGCAATGATCGGTAAATTACACCTTGGCGAAACACCCACCGGTTTTGACTATTACGATATACTCCCAGGGCAGGGAAGTTATTACAACCCTACCTTCATCAACCAGGACGGTGAATACAAGATGGAAGGCTATACGACCGACATCATTACAGATAAAGCGATCGACTGGCTGGAAGGGGTCAAAGATTCCGAGCAGCCTTTTATGGTCATGATGCAGCATAAGGCGCCCCACCGGGCCTGGGACCCGGGACCCAACGAACTGGGTATGTATGAGGACGTCACTTTCCCGGAGCCTTCAACCCTTTTTGATGATTATTCCGGCGGAAGAGATGCCGCCAAATTAAACAATATGACCATTGCTTCCACGATGTATATGGATCGGGACCTGAAGATGACCGATCAGCCTCGGGGAGGACTAAATGAAGAACAACTGAAGAGATGGGATGCCGTTTACGGGCCTATTTACGAGGAATACAAAAAAACGAACCCTACCGGAGACGAGCTGGTAAGATTCAAATACCAACGCTATATGAGGGATTATCTGTCCTGCGTTGCTGCGGTGGATAAGAGCGTAGGCCGGGTACTGGATTATTTAAAGGAAAATGGTCTGGAAGAGAATACCATTGTGGTCTACACTTCTGATCAGGGATTTTACCTGGGCGAACATGGCTGGTTCGATAAGCGCTGGATGTACCGGGAATCATTGCGTACCCCGCTGCTGGTCCGCTGGCCGGGAGTGGTTGACCCCGGGAGCGTAAACAATAAGCTGGTGTCTAATCTGGATTTTGGCGAAACTTTCCTGGACGTTGCCGGAGCTGAGATCCCCTCTGATATGCAGGGCCAAAGCATGGTGCCGATCCTGAAAGGGGAGACTCCCCCCGATTGGCGAACCGCGCATTACTATCACTACTACGAACATCCCTCCGAGCACAATGTGATGCGGCATTACGGGATCACGACCGATAAGTATAAACTGATCCACTTCTATTACGACATAGATGAATGGGAGCTGATCGATCTGGAGAAAGACCCGATGGAAATGCATAACGTTTATGATGATCCGGCTTATGCCGATGTGCAGGCCGTGCTGCATCAACAGTTGGAAGAGCTCCGGGAAAAATATCAGGACAATGATAGTTTGAATCAGCGCTTCATTGAGGAATACAACGCAAAGGTAGCTGAAAATCCGATTATCGAATACTGGAAGCTTACGCCGGAAGAGTTCCGGAAACTGAACAGACAACGGGCGGAAGTGAAGAAGTAATGACCTGAAATTAAAACCGCAATGAATAAAAGGATCATTTTAGGGATCGATCTGAAAGGCGTTGGTATTAGTCACATGAATTTCAATTCCTGGAAAGAATAGTGGTAACAGCCAGCCCCTGGCCTTACCGGATCAAGACCATTTTCTTAGACACTACCCCTTCATTCGTTTTGAGCAACGCATAGTACACTCCTGGGCTGCTGTTCGCCGGCATCCAATTCACGGAGTATTCACCAGCCTCCTGCCAATCCGTTGCTTTCAATGCCTGCAACAAACGGCCGTTCATATCCGATATGCCCACCCATACTGGGCCGGGACCGGACAAAGAATAGTCGATCTTTGCTGAGTGGTGTACCGGATTCGGGTAGATACTGAGACGGCCTTCGGCACTTAATAGGCGTGGAATGTTTTCCTGGCCTGTAGGGCCGATTGGAAATGGCGCCCGAGCAATCTCTTGATCTTCGGTAATGACCAGCGGGGCGGCACCGGCAGGGCAATTGATGACCTTTGCCGTAAAACCAGAACCTGCTTCCGCTATGAAACCCGGTTGTAGAGCGATCTGGATCCCGGCAGTGAACTGCACGGTAGTTAGGGTGGCGACCCGTCCGGCAGAGGTAATGGTCTGGCTGGCTGCATAATTGCCGGGAGCAATAGGATCGCCGTTGAGCGTAGCGTTTACCAGATCGGGATCAAAACAACTGGGCGGGGTATTATTCTTGAACCGCACATCGTGCGGTCGCCCCTCGGCGTTGAGCGTGATCCGGGCGATCTCTTCTTTGACTACATCGTTGAAGAACGTGTGGGCCCCGGTGGTGTCGACGCCCAGGTTGGCAATACTGGCCGGGAAGTATTGCATGGTGAGATCGGTAATGTCCAGCCAGCCTAAAGGAATAACATGCGCATCTACTCTTCCCTCTCTGTATTGGGTAGTATTTTGACGAAGCACCGGATACTGTGGCTGTGGGTTCGGGCCCGGAATAGTCAGGGTGCCAGAAGCGTTCACGGATTGAAAATTACTATAAGAGTAGCGCAGCCGAATGGAATCTGTAGTAGTAAGACCTGCCGCCAGATACGCATTTACCAGGGCGGGCGGCAAATCGTAAAATTTATATCCCTCCAAAATGTTCGCGTTTTGCGCATAAGTGTCGAAAAAATTAAGAGGTGTAAAGCGTTCATTGATTCCTGCATTGGGAATACGCCCGTCTCTGGTGAAGTCATAAACTACGGTAAAGGGCTCGCCGAACAGCTTGTTCTCGGTCCAGCCGATCAGGCGTAAGCCCGAACCGGACACCACGAAGTAGCGTTCTTCTCCAGCGGCGTTCTTGGTCATGATGTTGGCGCCGGGGAATCGATAGGCATATTGCCCCAGGCTGGGATCGATATACACTTCTTCAATGGATTCATCGGCGGTTAGCACGGTGAAGTCCCAGACCTCATCAAAACCAGGAGGGGTGATCATCCCAAAAGTGGCCTGGTTGTAAGCCCAGGAATAGCGCAATTTATCTCCAATGGCCGGCAAAGTCGAGGAGGTGACGGTGATCTGGGCCTGTAGCCCAAGACTGGACAGCAAAGCCAGTAGAGGTAAAAGAAAGCTTTTCATAAAGTAGAATTTGTGTCGGGCTGGTTTACGGGTTAATTGCACGGCTTAAAGGCCCTGGGATGCCCTAACTGGTATTCTCCATTATGTCCGAAGAATCTCTCCAAATCTACTGATTCCTGTAATGCTGCGGTTGAAAAAAGATACATATATTTTTCAGCGCTTGGTTGGTAGACATTGCCTTCCAGAAAGATCGCCGTTATCGGCCGGGAGAAAGTACATTATTCACGCTGTTCATATTTACCTGAAGGATGATGCTGATGCCTCTTTGGAGCAGGCGACTGCGTTTGTGCCCATTACTGCGATCCATCAGGTCCACATATATGCACTAGCTAATCCAGGTTGCAGGTTAGCTAGTCTCGCAACGGATTTTCTATCTTTCCCGACTGTACATTCTTTTTGTTTATCGCGTTCGAATTGAGTCACAAATCCAACATTTGCACTAAATTTATGCTAAATAGCCCAAACTACGCCCAATGCTGAACATCCATTCTTTTATTAAAGACAATAGTTTCTATAAGCAACTCAAGATCGATGACCTGCTGTTCGTGGAATATAAATGTCTGGTAGAAGAGGTGAAGGCCGGTATCTGGTCTGATCTGAACTACTTTGTTTTTGTGACCAGCGGCAAAAAGATGTGGAAGAGTATTTACAATGAATATGTCGTCCAGACCGGCGATTCTCTGTTCGTTAAAAGAGGGGCTAACCTGGTGCACCAGTATTTTGACGAAGACTATTGTGCTTTGATGGTATTCATTTCCGACGATTTTATTAAAAAATTTATGCACCGTTTTTCAAGTATTATCCGGAGCGATGCGGAAATCGCTTCCGATACCGATGCTGTCATTCGGGTGGAGCTGGATAATTTTCTGGAAGGATACGTGCATTCACTGGCGGCTTTTTTCGGTGCCGCGGCTTTTCCCGACAAACACCTTTTGCAGCATAAGTTTGAAGAATTATTGCTCAACATTTTCACCCGGCCGCTCCATAAAGAAGTGGCTCAATACCTGGGGACGCTCAACCGGGATCAAAGTGCACAGCTGCAACAGGTGATGGAAGAGAATTTTGCCTACCGACTGAAACTGGAGCAATTTGCCGAATTATGCAATATGAGCCTGAGCTCCTTTAAAAGGTTATTCAACAGCATATACAAAACTCCACCGGGTAAGTGGCTTACGGAAAAACGACTCCATTTTGCGGCCTACCTCTTACAAACCACCGATAAGAATATCAATGAGATCGCCTTCAACAGCGGTTTTGAAGATACTTCAAGTTTTATCCGGGCTTTTAAGCAAAAATTTGATCATACTCCGCTGCAATATCGATCCCTTGCCGATTAAATCCACTCAAAAACCTCTTTGGACTTTTTTGCAGATTTTGTGAACTCATAGACCTATCCCCTGGGCCTGTGCTGCCTGTACTTTTGTATCGTCACTTGATTACAAATCAAAAAAACAATTACGATCATGACAGTCAGCACAAAAAAGATCAACGGCTTCGATGCGGAAGCAATTTCCAACACCGTCACCGCTATTCAGGGCAATCCTGAGATCGCCTCATTCGAGCTGCGAGCCCGGAACACCTGGATTACGGGGGCGCACAACCGCAGTTTCATTCAGGGATTTTACGGAGCCTGCCAGGAAGATACCAGCCGGGAAGTCCCCTTCGTATACGATAATGATGAACCGCCGGTATTATTGGGAGAAAACAAAGGGGCCAATCCCGGAGAAGTCCTGTTGCACGGCCTGCTCGCATGTATGACCACCGCCATGATCCTCCTGGCATCAGCAAGGGGTATCGAGGTAGGAAGTGTATCCTCACGTATTGAAGGCGATATCGACCTTCAGGGCTTTATGGGCCTGAATCCACAGGTAGACAAAGGCTTTCGCCAGATCCGGGTGACCTTCGATATCGACGGTGTCTCCGACGAACAAAAAGAGGAATTAATCGACCTGGCCAAGCAATCACCCCTGTTCAATTCATTGATCAATCCGGTGGATGTGCAGGTCGCCATTCAATCTTAATTATCAATTTTCCATCATCACAGCAGGTTAACCCGGCCTTCGGTCGGATGGACCTACATTCCTAAAACTTCACAAAACAACAATATCATGTTAACCTACCAAACTGCAATTAGAGACAAACAAAAGAACTCCTGGAACACTTTCTCTCCGGGTTGGAAGAAATGGGATGATTTTACCATGCGCTTTCTACATGCGCAGGGAGAACGGATCATCGAACACCTGAAATTGAAACCCGAAGACCGCGTTTTGGATATCGCTGCCGGTACCGGCGAACCGGGGCTGACCATCGCCTCTATTGTACACCGCGGATCCGTTACTGCTGTCGACCTTTCAGAAGGTATGTTGCAGATCGCCAGGGAAAATGCCGACTCGAAAGCCATCTCTAACTTTCAAACACTGGTGGCAGATGCCTGCGAGCTGCCGTTTGAAGACAACTCTTTTGATGCGGTGAGTTGCCGGCTCGGATTCATGTTCTTTCCGGATATGGAACTGGCTGCCAGAGAGATGATTCGGGTGTTGAAACCGGGAGGTAAGCTCGCAACAACCGTATGGGGAGAACCGGCAAAAAATCTCTGGATCACGGCCGTGGTTGGTGCCATTAAAAACTATACCGATTTCCCTGCACCACCTCCTGGCGATCCGGGTATGTTCAGATGTGC
>JAGQXH010000175.1 GCA_020436695.1 Lewinella sp.
TTTCCCCTACCCGAGCAAGATCAAAGTCAGACCATTGCCATTCGGGGTGCATTGGTGGCTTCGGATACCGCCCGGGTCTCGATTTGGATCACGCGGCTGACGAATTTCGTTAGATTTGAGATCCCTGAGAAGATCGCTGGTGCTACCGTCTGGCTGGCGGATGAACTTGGAAACCGCCTGGATATCCCAATGCAGGAGCCGGGACTTTATGCATTGAAGGACATCAACCGGACCAATAATTTTCGGGTAGAGCCTGGTAAATCCTATCGCTTGTATGTTTTTACACCCGATGGAAAGCGCTATCGCTCCTCTGTTGAAACGTTGTTCCCGGTGCCGGTACCGACCGCAGTCAAACAGGAATTAGGCAGAAGAAAAGTAGCCGATGAATCGGGTGATCTTGTCGATCAGGAATTTCTCCGTTTTCTGTTTAGCACCCCACTCGTACATCCGGATTATCAGGGGAAAGCATTTTTGAAGTGGCAATTGCAGGGGTGTTATCGTTTTCGCGGCGCTAATTTCACCCGGCCGTTCCCACCCAATGTACGAACCTGTTACTTTTTTGATGATCTGCGCCGGGATGAAGTGGTGGTTTACAATGGAGCTGAGAATTCAGCGGATACGCTCAGGGACTATTTTTTGTTGGAAGAGCCTTTTAACTATCGATTTTCCGGAGGATTTTATCTGTCGATTTTTCAGCAGTCATTGAGCGAAAGCGCTTACTGCTACTGGAAGAATGTCGGAGCAGTAGTTGATCAGTCCGGTGATTTTTTTGATGCGCCTCCCGGCCGGATCACCGGTAATTTCCAAAACATTTCCGATGAGGCGGAGGTCGTCTATGGCTATTTTTATGTTACGCAGGAAACCGTTTTCAGATATTATATTCCTCCGGTACTGGATCGGGTAGCACCCTATTGCCCCACGACCATATCGGATCCTAACTTTATTCCGGCAATCTGTTCGGATTGTTTGATACAACCGGGCAGCACGTTGGAAAAACCTGATTTTTGGATGGATTAAAAAGTACCTGGTCATAAGTAATGAAATAATGATGAACCAACTTAATGAAAACAATGCTACAAAACCACTGATGATCCTGGTATTGGGAATGATCATTGGTCTATCGGCCTGTCTCAGTGAGATTACACTTGATGTGCCGCGAAACGATAAAAAACAGCTCGTCATACGCGGCGTATTAAAAGATGGGGATACTACCGGAGTGACGGTCAGTTTGAGTTATCTGACTGATTTTGTGCCTTCTGAAACTCCTGATTATGTAGTAGATGCTACGGTCACTTTAATGGATGAGTCCGGCAATCAGGTGAGCATTCCCATGCAGCAGGAAGGGCTGTATCAATTGGCGATACCCTACGGTGCCTATGAACTGGAAGTGACGCCGGGCCGATCGTATCAATTATCGGTAGTGCTTTCCGATGGGAAAAGGTATGAATCTACGTTGGAAACATTGTACGATGTACCGGCGCCCCAATCTGTTTATTATCTGACGGAACAACGCATAATCGAGAACAACGCCGGAAACCTGGTAGATCAGGAATACCTCAAGTTTCTCATCAACACGCCGTTGCTGAATGCGAGAGGGGAGCGTTCTTTTTTAAAATGGAGCTTTATCGGCACCTATAAGTTTATGGAGTCATCTGTCGATTCCCCGTTTCCGCCAAATGTGCATACCTGTTACATCAGCGAGGCGCTCGATCTGGAGCACGTGGTGGCTTATAACGGCGAAGAGAACAGCCAGGATCAATTGTCCAATTATTTTTTGCTGGAAGAACCTTTTGATTATCGTTTTGTGGATGGTTTCTATCTATCCATTTATCAGCAGTCATTGAGTGAGAATGCCTACAATTACTGGAGTTCCATCGGGAAAGTAGTGGATTTGTCGGGAAATTTCTTTGAAGCACCTCCCGGCAAGGTAAGGGGGAATTTCAAAAATGTGGAAGATGACACAGAGGAAGTGTACGGCTATTTCTACGCTACCCAGGAAACCATCTTTCGGTATCATATTCCGTCGGCCCGGGATCGGGTAGAACCTTATTGTCCGGTTATCGGTGATCCTGACACCGCGCCGGGCATCTGTTTCAATTGCCTTTCCCGACCCGGCAGTAGTTTGGAAAAACCTGATTTCTGGGAGGATTGATGTAGCGTCAATTAAATTTCACTATATAAAATAAAACGAACCGGCCTCTTGAGAAAGATTCATTGCTTCATTGTTACACTGTCTTTAGGTCAATGCAACAATGAAGCAATGGAACATAAAAAATGTTCTCTAATTTACTCGACAACGTATTAATATAGAAGTGTATACCAAGGCCGCTCAAAAAATAATGGTGCATGTCATGAAATCGCGTATTTTCCTTTCTGGTTGCTTATGGATGGGGATAGCAATGGTGGGAATATCCGGCTGTCTCACGGAGATCACTTTGGATGTGCCGCCGGGAGAAGAGCGTAAGTTAGTGATCAGAGGCGCTTTACTGGATGGCGATACTTCCCGGATCTCAGTTGAGATCACCTATCTGGCCGATTTCGTGAAGTTTGACATACCGGAAAAGGTAAATGATGCAATAGTGGTTTTATCAGATGTAGAAAATCATATGGTGACGCTTCCCGCCAAAGGGGAAGGGCTGTACGAGCTGACAATCCCGGATGGTGATTATCCGATCGTGGTCAGGACGGGAGGCGCCTATCAACTCTCAGTCCAATTGAGTGACGGCAGGAACTACATTTCCCGGGTAGAGCAGTTGTACCCCGTTCCGGTGCCTGACTCGGTGACCTATACGGTGGCAAGCCGGGATGTAATTAATGAGGCCGGGAATATCGAGGCGCAGGAATTCCTCCGTTTTGTGATCAATACGCCACTGACCCAACCCGGCTATTCCGGACGGCCTTATTTGAAATGGAGCTTTCTCGGCACGTATCAGTTCACCGAGTCAGCAGTAGATGTGCCCCTGCCGCCTCCGGTGAAGGTTTGCTATATCTTCGAAGATGTCAATCTGGAAAATGTAGTGACCTACAATGGCGAAGAAAACAGTCAGGATGAATTATCCGGTTTTTTTCTTTTGGAAGAACCCTACGATTATCGCTTTTCCGAGGGCTTTTATCTTACCCTATACCAGGAATCGCTGAGTCCCGGAGCATATGAATACTGGGAACGCATTGCACAGGTGCTGGCGCTTTCCGGTACTTTTTTCGATGCTCCGCCCGGAAAGGTGCGGGGTAATTTCACTAATATTGATGACCCTTCCGAAGAAGTATTCGGCTATTTCTATGCGACACAGCGGGCAATGATGCGGCTTTACATTCCTCCGGATACCCGGCGATTTTCCCGCTTTTGCCCAGCTTTGATACAAACCGAGGAGGAAGATGCGCTTCCTACCTGTTTTAATTGTCTGCTCAGAGCCGGCAGCACGCTGGAAAAACCTGATTTCTGGGACCCTTAAATTTTTGCAATGAAAAAGAAACCATTCCTAATGACGACTGGATCAAACGAACGCGAAGGTACCCGGATACCATGGTCCTTTGCAGCCGGACAATTGCTGTTACTGATCTTTTTAGTGACCATTTCTTTCGGTACGCTTAGTGCACAGACCAACAGGCCCGACAATATGATGGCGTTTCATCTCGACAAAGCCTTTTATGTGAACGGGGAAGTCATTTGGTATCAGCTGTATCTGCCGGCCGGTTTCCGGGAACACGACATCATGCTCAAGCTCAGCCTGCGTGACAACAGCGGGAAACCGGTAGAAGAAAATTTCCTGGACACCAGGGGAGGAACGACCGTGAACGGCTATTTCAAATTGCCCTACGATATTGCCCCCAATGTCTATCACTTTCTGGTCATGGCAACCGAGAGTGCTTCCAAAAAAAGAGTGAAGCTGGGCGAAGTGGCCGTGCCGGTGTATAATGATCTGGATGATTCCTGGAAGGATAAACCGTCCGTCTCGGTACCATCCACTGAGAATGTAGCCTTAAAGGGGCTGCAACTCGACATTCAATTGGCTGATAGCGGTATAAAAAAACGTGGAGAGGTCAGTGCAGGCATTAAGGTTACGGATGCATCCGGCCGGCCGGTGGCGGCAGAATTGTCCGTCTCCGTTCGGGATGAAAATCTGGCACACACTGCCGGAACTATTAAAAACATTACCATACCGGTGGAGATTGATCCGGCCACGCTCGATAATGACATCTATATCAATGGTCGGCTGCTTGGTCCGGATGGCCAGGCCCGCACCGGGATCACTATTGGTGCTTTTGCTTCTGACGATCGGACCAGCTACTATGCCGATACGGATCAGGAAGGCCGTTTCGCCTTACATTTGCAGCAATTTACCGGGGATAAGCCACTCCAGTTCGTCGATCTGCAGGGCGCTTCCTTTCGAATTGAACTGGATGACCAGATTTCCCTGGATGCTTACCCTGCAGTGCAGTATACTGAAGACGTGAAAAACTATCTGGAATGGAGCCGAAGCCGCAAAATGATCTACCAGTTATATCAGACCGTGGAAGCTGGATTGCAGATAGAAAGCCCGGTAACGGAAACCCCGGAAATGGAGCCGGACATGCATATCCGGCTGAAGGATTATGCTTCTTTTGCGGATCTTTATACCTTTTTGCTGGAAGTAAGTACACCCCTGAAATTGCGAAAAGATGAAGAGGGCGGCCTCTACGCCCGGATGTTCAATCCGGACCCGCGGGTGCGGGTCTTTTATCAGCAGTCGCCTATTTTTATTGTGGACGGCAAGATCACGCGCAACGTCAATTTTCTACAACAGCTGGATATCGAAAAGCTGGAGGTCATCGATGAGTTTTTCGATTTTCAACGTTTGATTAATTATTTTGGAAAGATAGGTAGCAATGGGGTAGTGATCGTGCAGACGAGTATTCCGAACTTGCAACTGCCCGAGTCCGAAGAGGCCGGCATTTTTTCTATTAGAGTTTTGTTGCCTAAAGGGAAAGTCATACAGGTGGAGGATCCGGCTCCACATCGGCCGGTGTTTAAGCCGCAGCTATACTGGTCTGCTGGAGAAGAAACGAATGCCCAGGGGCAGTTCCGGCTTCAGTTTCCGCATACAGATGACCTGGGTACTTTCATTATCGAAGTGGTGGCTAAGGATAAAGACGGCCGAATGGGGACGGTAACGACCAGCTACCGGGTGAACTGGTAAGCTGGTTAAAATACGTTTGTCAACACAATGGAATAGCCTAATAATGGAAAGAGGTAATTCCCTAAAGACGATTCAATGCTACATTGTTCCATTGCTATATGGCTGTCATCTCAATGGAACAATGAAGCCATGGAAAATGGGCAATGTTGTCAAATCTGACTGACAGGGTGGGAAATAGCCGAAAATAAGTTCTATGATTGCCACGCTCAAAGACCTGCGCAGATCACTGCACCAATATCCGGAAGTTTCCGGCTCCGAGGCTCTTACGGCCCGAAGGATCAGGACATTTATTGATCCTTATGCCCCGGATGAGGTCATGGAAGGAGTGGGAGGACACGGCCTGCTGTTTATCTATAAATTCGGTGCCGCCGGCCCGACGATTTTGGTCCGTTGTGAACTGGATGCGCTGCCCATAGAGGAAGTCAATAACTTTGAACATCGATCGCGAGTGGATGGGGTATCTCACAAATGTGGGCATGATGGACACATGACTATCGTAGCCGGCTTAGCCCCTTGGCTTCATCAGCAGTCTTTCGACCGGGGAAAAGTAATCCTGCTTTTTCAACCCTCGGAAGAAACCGGTGAAGGAGCCAAAGCTATGCTGGATGATCCCCGTTTTGCAGCCATCCGGCCCGACTATGTTTTTGCCCTGCATAATATTCCCGGAGTTCCCCTGCATCAGGTCATTTTGGTGCCCAGGCAGTTTTCCGCTACGGTGCAGAGCATTGCCATCCGATTTTACGGGCAAACCTCACATGCGGCCGAACCGGAGCATGGGAAAAATCCGGCCTGGGCAATGGCGGAGATCACCCGCCTGACGGCTACATGGACCATTCCGGACCCTGCTGATCCCAATTTTACCCTGATCACGCCGGTCTATACGCTGATGGGACAGAAGGACTACGGCATTTCTGCCGGTTACGGAGAACTGCACTTTACCATGCGAACCTGGAGTGTGGAAAATATGGAACATCTGATTAAGCGGTTGGAACACCATCTCGATACCATCTGCCGGCAGTACCATCTTCGCTTAGATACGGAATATTTAGACTACTTTCCGGCTACTGTCAATTCAGATGGAGCCAATGAACTGATCAGAACGGCTGCCCGGGATGCCGGGCTCGCAGTTTTTCAAAAACCGGTCCCCTTTAAGTTCGGCGAAGATTTCGGCTGGTTTGCCCAACGATACACCGGTGCCATGTTTGGCCTTGGGGCAGGTATGGATACGCCGGTACTCCATAATGAAGCATATGATTTTCCGGATGCACTGATCGATAGTGGGATGGAGATGTTCCAGCGTATTATTTCCCTTTGCTTAGCTACGGATACGATTGATGACTCAGGTTGGTAAAGCGAAAAAAAGGCCAATGAGGGAGAGAACCTACCCAATCGCCGTATGTGATCCATGGGGTTGTGTAAAAAGTCCAACCAGTCATTTTGATAAAAAATAAAATTTGGTTTGCCTTAGCTCAGCCCCTCTGACTCCCCTTAGGGAGAACCGCCCACGCTTTCAACCCAAACATTATTTTTCTGTCATCTTTAGGGAAAGACTTTCTACACAACCCCATGGATTGTATACTTATACTTACTTAAACAGTCCTTTCAAAAACTGTAGTCCGTCTTCCGCAAAAGCATCCTGGCTTTCGGCCATGCTCTTCCAGAAACAGACCGCACCCGCCAGTTCCTTGATCTCCGGAGTAAAGCTTTCAATGGAGATGGCACCCTGATAATTGATCTTTTCCAGCCCCCGTCTGAAAGACTCCCAGGGCGTGAGGCCGGTTCCGGGCGTGCCACGGTAATTTTCGGATACCTGTACATGGATCAGCGCATCCCTGGCCGTTAGGATAGCCTGTTCCAGATCGCGCTCCTCGATGGTCATATGGAAACTATCGATCATGACCCGGGCGGCAGCATGATCGATGTCCTTTACCATACGCACTACATCCTCGACGGTATTCACCAGATCGGATTCAAATCGGTTGAGCGGCTCCAAGGCAATGGAGAGTTCATGTTCGTCTGCCATTTTACACACCTTGTGCAAGTTGGCGACGGCAAGTTCCCATTCCCTTTTGCGTTGTTCCGGCGGCACCATTCTGGCCTTTCCCACTGCGGAATACATCGGTCCGGCCAGGAAGTGGGCCTCAAAAGCATTACACAATTCAAAACACTGGCGCAGATAATTGAAGCATTCCTGGTGTACGGCCGGATCTTCATGGGTGAGATCACGACTGGGACCAAATGCTCCGCAGACGATACCTTTTAAGCCTTCGTTGTCAAGTGCTTTTTTCACAACAGCGGCGTCGATCATTTCCGGATATTCCACCGGGATCTCCACTGCCTCGTAGCCCATGGACCGGATCTTGGGGAATAATTTTATGGTCTCGCTGGTAAATGGAGAAGTCCACAGCCAGGTGCTTACGCTGAAAATTATAGAATCACTCATGTATTTTTCGATTAGCAATCTTCACTATCAAATAAATTAGATACAACTGCTCTTGTTCCATTGCTTTATCGTTTCATTGACTAGAGAGCCATAGAACAATGGAACAATGTCGCATCGAATCTCCCTTTGGAAATCCGCACCTTCATTTTTATATTACAGAACTTTGTTGACAATTACATATGGTCAATGCTCCGGCCTGTCCTATCCTGAATGTGATGTATTTTTCAGAACAGGCTCCGGAGTATATTGATGTGCACCGTTTAGCCGGCACCGCCCACTACTTTCATTATCCCGTTCATGATCCGCCAGTGTCCGGGGAAAGTACAGACAAAAGGGTATTCTCCCGGTTCGTCCGGAACTTTGAAAGTCAATGTGACGGTCTCATTGGGATTGACCAACCGGGTATTGTACAATACCTGCGGAATGTTAGGTATATAGTCTTGCCCCGAACCTTTAGGATCAGCAGCCAGCTTGTCAGCCGCAGCACCGATTGTTTCCAATGCACCCTGCTGACCAATGATCAGATTGTGCTGCATGAAATCTTCATTTTTGAAAACAATGGCGACGGTTTGTCCGGCGATAACTGTGAACTCCTTCAGGTCGTATTTCATTTCATTCTTGATCACTCCCAGATTGATGGTCTGATCTGCCGTTACGGTGGCTTCCTCAACTGCATCCGGATCAAACTCCTGCCAATAGGCCTTTACAAATACATCCGCCAATGCCTCATCCTGGAAGATGTCTTTGCCGGCTGAGCGGGTAATACGAGTGGCTTTATACTTCCAGTCTTTAGGCAGGCTTTTCTTTTCACTGCCACTTTGATAATAAAAATCACCTTTTTCGTCGTAGAAACCGCCACGGCCGCGTTCGTCCTGCATGCGAATGGCAATCACATTCTTACCGCTTTGTAGTATATTGGCCGGCACGCGGTAAACGCGGGGAGTTTCCCAGTCTTCCAGGGTCTCACCCACTTTTTTACCGTTTACCCAGGTTTCGTCCGTATCGTCGATAGGCCCCAGGTGCAATTCGATGCCCCGACCGGCTTCGGCCTGCGTAAGCTCAATCGTGGTGCGGAACCACACTTCTCCGTCTATTTCCAGGCCGGCTCGCTCAATGGATTGCGGTAGCTTCATGCTGCGCCAGCCGGAATCATCGTAATCCGGTGTTTCAAACGGCTGGGAAGAGGTCAGGCTTTCTTCAAAGTCAGGATGTTCTTTCAGATAAGCGGCAATGAAGCCGGACTGGTGTTTGCCGGCTGCGATATACAGGGCTTTAGCCAGATAGGGATCATCGGCAATCACTGCCTTTTTACTGAGTTGGTACAGAGATGTGCCAAGTGAGGCGGATGCATCCTGATTGGCCAGGGCCAGAAGCGTAGCCAGGTGAACTTCCGGAGCTTGTTCCCGACTGAATGCAACATCCAGCATATCTGTGGTAAGCAAACCGTTTTTGTTCAGGATCTGAATGGCTGCTTTTCTGACTGCGGTAGCTGGGTGGTGCAGCGCCTCCTCAACTACCGGCTGTACATTATCACGGGTGATGATCTCCAGCCCGTCAAGTGTCCAGAGGGCATGCAGTGCCGGGTAAGGGGTACTGGCTTTTACCAGGCTCAACAGTTCGGGTACGATATCTTCTTTGCCTCTTTTTACTAACAAACGCTGCGCAGTCATTCGCCAGAAACGATTGTCATCACTGAGCGCGTCAACCAACTCATCGCCATTGTTTTTATCCAGACTTTTGATCTTACCATCCGGATTGGCTTTGTAGACTACCCGCCAGATCCGTCCATGAGCTTTGTCCCTTAGAGGGTTGACGTGAGCGTTACCCGCTCCATTTTCGCCCGCAAATCCGCCTCGCTCCACAGTTGGGGTGGGATTGTGCTGGACGATGAAGTTGTACCAGTCAGCTATCCAGACCTGACCATCCGGTCCGACCTTGGCTTCTACGGGTGACACCCATTCATCGGCACCGGCAAACAGATTCCATCCGTCTTCTTCGACGAAACCAGCACCATCTTTTTCGATAATGGCCGCGTGCACGAGTCCGCCGGTGGGCTCACACACAAAGGCAATATGGTCCTGATACTTTGCCGGATAGTTTCGGGCGGTATAAAAATGATGCCCGGCGGCAGCGGTAAACCCACCAAATACATCCACCTGCCGGTAATTCGGCGTGATCGGATGCATGGCGTAATGGCCATCTATCTTATTACTTCCACCCAACGGTATACCCTGAACATTTTCAAAATAGGCATTGGGAACACTCATATAAACGCTATGGGTGTTATTGGCAGTGGAGGCAAAAACATCATTATCTTCGGTAAAACCCAGCCCCCAGGTATTATTACTGGTGCTGGTCATAAATTCAAAATCATCGAAATTCCGGGAAAATCGATAAATGCCCTGGCGGAAACGGAAATCCTCACCACCGATATTGCCTTCAAAACCCGAATAACCGACAACACCCCAGATCTTATTATCCAGCCCGTATTGCAGATTGGAAGGCCCGGCGTGGGTGTCGAAAGTACCCCAGCCTTCCATAACGATCTCGCGCACATCGGCCTTATCATCACCATCTTCATCCTTTAGGAAAATGAAGTAGGGAGCCTGCGAGATCAATACGCCGCCATTGACAAAAGCCATGCTGGTGGGGATATTTAATTGATCGGCGAAGATGGTAAATTTGTCGGCCTTACCATCACCGTCGGTATCTTCACAGATCTTGATCCGGTCGTCTCCCACCGTACGCGTTTCTCTGACGGTATTGGGGTAATCGACCGTTTCTACTACCCACAGGCGGCCCTTTTCGTCCCAGTCCATGGCAATGGGGTTGATGATATCCGGTTCGGAAGCGAATAATTCCAGTTGGAACCCGGGAGGCACCTGCATGAGTTTATAGGATTCTTCCGGTGAAAGCGGCAATTGAAAGCGCGGAGCGGGATCTCTCTTTTCGTAATTGGGTATGGGGCCCACATTATCCTGATATTCCAGTTGGGGCATTTCCTGCCGGTAAGTTTCCCAAAGACCGCGAACCCGGTCACCCACCGCCCAGAGAATGCCTTTTTTTACCAGTTCCTGAAAGCCCGGGTTGTTCCAGGTGCGTTCATCGTGACCGTAAGCCGTGTAAAACACCCGGCCATTGCCATAATTTCGTACCCAGGTCCAGGGCTCGCTTTTTCCGTCTTCCTCCCGCACCATCAGCACGGTCCGGTCGTCATTGTGCATGTGATGCACATAGGTTTCATCCCAGGTGGAAAAAGTGTCCAGTTCGGCGGTAATGAAATGGTCTTTGTCAATGATCGTAGTGGTAAAGGTACCCGTGCCATGTTCTTTGAATTGAGCACCTACCAGTTTGACAAATTCATCCGAATTGCGGAAGCAATAGCTGGCGCAGTGGAGAGGAATGAACCCTTTGCCACTGTTGACGTAATCCAAAAGTCCCTTTTCCTGTGCCGGACTGATCTCATCGTGATTGGCGTAAAGAATGAGTCCGTCGTATTTATTGAGTTCATCAGTGGAAGCCAGCACTTCCGGATCTTCCGTATAACTGATATTGATAGCTTCCGGGGCCATCGCGGTGGCCAGTATCGGCTCGTATACCGCCGAATTATGATGCTCTGAGTGATGACCCAGAAAAAGGATCTCAATTTTTCTCGGATCTTTATCCTCAGCCAGGGTGGAACGACTATTACAGCTGATTAAAAAAACGGACAGGAGTAGAAATGGCGATAGGATAGAAATACGCATGGTTTTTGTTTTGTATTAATGGTAAAAGTCGGAATTAAATTCGTATTCCGCTGACTAAATATTGACCACTACTGACTGTATTTTGTCATTTTTTCTTTCTATTTCGGTAAATCATGATAATTTAGGCCTGTCAAATGATAATATGTGAATAGCAGGACTCTGGATTTAAGAACGCGGAAAGAGACAGGGTTACGATGAAAGATGAGAAAGTCCATGAATCCAAGCGTCCCAATTTCCAAACGTCTATAAATCCCAAACGTCTATAAATGAAATCACCTCTACAAAAATCACCTATACCGAATTCCCGGGTTTTTGTCGTGAAATCGCTCGAAGATCCCTATTTCGATCCCAACTGGCATTTCCATCCTGAGTTCCAGCTGTTTGTGGTAGAGCAGGGGAGTGGCACCCGCTTTGTCGGCGACAATATCCAGCGGTTTAAAGCGGGCGATCTGGTATTTACCGGCCCTAACCTGCCCCATCTTTGGCGGAGTGATCCGGAGTATTTTGACGGACGGCAGGAACTGATTACCCGGGGGATCGTGATCTACTTTCACGAAGACTTTCTGGGTGATCCATTGTTGAAAAAAAATGAACTGTACGAGATCCGTCAACTACTTGCCCGGGCCGGGCGGGGTATGCGGATAGTAGGTAAAACTGCCCGGAATGTACACCGTTTAATGAATGAGCTGTTGGCATTGCGGGATTTTCGCTCGGTGCTCCAACTGCTGGAGATCCTGGATATACTGGCTAATTCCACGGAACTGGAGTTTTTGGCCAGTGATACTTATTGCAACAGCCTGAAAAAATCGGATACGGACCGCATGAACCGGGTATACGACTTCATCATGGAGCATTTTACCCGGAAGATCAGTCTGGAAGAAGTGGCGTCACTGACTTATATGACACCTTCTTCCTTTAGCCGTTT
>JAGQXH010000176.1 GCA_020436695.1 Lewinella sp.
AAGGCCCGTTTTGTTGAGGTAATGTTTAAGCGAATCGGCATTATTGCGGTTGCGCATAGTAAATATGCCGTCCAGATGAACCGGCACTTCCCTGGGGACAAAGGGCCGGCTACCCGTTGCCAATACCAACAGATCGTAATGATGTACTTCGCTGTTGCTGTCGATGATCCGTTTGTTCTCCCGGTCAATGGATTGAATACTGACCCCGGGACGCAGATCGATCTGTAGTCGACTGAGTTCGTTGAGCTTCATTTTCTGTAACTGTTCCCAACTCAGTTCCTCACTCACGTATTCCGGTAGCAGTACCCGGTTGTAGAAAGGATAAGGTTCCTTGGAAAAAACCTTGATCTCGTCCTGTTTATTCAACTCGCGATAGGTCTGGATAAAGCGGTAAGCTGCTGCCCCGGCCCCCACTACACAGATCTTTTGGACCGGCTTGCGATATTTTACCACCTGTACTGCGCTGAATTTATAGTCCGGTTGTTTGGAAACCGGGTCGATCAGCGCTTGCGTGAGATTGTTTGCTCTGGGAAAATCCTGATTCAATATCTTACCCCAGTGCATCGGAAGGAACACAACCCCACTCTTAATGTCCATACTCACCCTGACCTTCACGCGAACCTCTCCTCGCAGATTTTTTATTACAGCCAGATCTCCATTTTTAAGGCTTCTCTCAATAGCATCGAAATGGCTTATTTCCATAAATGGTTCCGGGAAATGCGTATTCAGTTTATTGACCTTCCCACTGCGGGTCATGGTATGCCACTGGTCGCGGATCCGGCCCGTCATCAGGATTAGCGGATGAGTTTTATCAGTAGGCTCCGAGCGGTTGATGATATTGACCGGCGTGTTAAATTGGGCTTTACCACTCAGTGTATAAAACTGATGATCGGTAAACAGGCGCGGAGTACCCGGATGATCTTCGAATGGAACGGGCCACTGAAAACTACCTTCTTCGCGAAGGCGACGGTGACTCAGTCCTGATATGTCAATATTGGTGTTTTTAGTCAGCCGGCAGTGCTCGTCGTATACTTCGGAAACGTTCTGATAATCGAAACCGGAAAATCCCATTTTATGCGCAAAGCGCCAAAGGATCTCCACATCCGGAAGTGCTTCACCTGGTGCATCCACTGCTTTGGACAAATAAGTGATCCGGCGATCGGAATTGGTCATGGTGCCTTCTTTCTCCAGCCAGCCGGCGGCGGGTAGCAGCAGATCGGCAAAGTCAGCGGTCTCCGAGCGTCGGGAAATATCCTGGACAACTACAAACCGTGCGTTTTCCAGCGCTTTCTCGATCCGGCGTGCATTGGGCAGGCTTACCACTGGATTGGTGCAAATGATCCATACGGCTTTCATTTTGCCGCTTTCCAGTGCTTCGAACATCTTGGTGGCGGTCAATCCGGGCTTTGCCGGCAAGTCGGACACCCCCCAATAAGCGGCCACTTCTTTTCGATGTTCGGGGTTGGATTGAATCCGGTGCGCTGCCAGCAGGCTCGCCATGCCACCTACTTCCCGTCCACCCATAGCATTAGGCTGCCCGGTGAGGGAGAAAGGGCCCGCGCCGGGTTTGCCGACCTGACCGGTAAGCAGGGAGAGGTTCAGTAGCGCGTAATTTTTATCCACGCCGATCACACTCTGATTCAGCCCCATGGCCCACATGCTGATAAAGCCTTTGGCGTTGCCGATATACTGTGCGGCCAGTTTGATATCATTAACTTCCACACCACAAATGCCGGCTGCTTTTTTCAGGCTGGTTTCGCCCAGGATCCGACGATAATTCTTGATCCCCTCGGTATGTTTATTGATGAAATCAAAATCCACCTGACCGGTTTCCAGCAGGCGGCGGGCAATGGCATTATACAATACTACATCCGTACCGGGGAGGATCTGCAGGTGCAGATCGGCCAGGGAGCAGGTTTGGGTCCGGCGTGGGTCTACCACAATTACCTTGACGTCCGGGTTATGTTCCTTATGTTGTTCGAGTCGGCGGAATAGGATAGGGTGACACCAGGCTGGATTGGCCCCGGCAATGAGGAAGCAATCGGCCAGTTCTATGTCTTCATAACTGATAGGTACGGCATCTTCCCCAAGGGTTTTGGTATAAGCGGCTACGGCCGAACTCATACACAATCGGGAATTGGTATCGATGTTGTTGGTTCCCAAAAAGCCTTTTACCAGCTTGTTGACCAGATAGTATTCTTCGGTGAGGCACTGCCCTGATACGTAAAATCCTACGGCATCCGGTCCGTATCGGTTGATGATGGACCGAAAAACAGCCGCCGCTCGATCCAGTGCTGTATCCCAGTCTACCCGCTGACGAGGGTGATTGCGGGCGGCCCGCATTTCCGGATATAACAGGCGATCTGATTGATCCTGGACTACATAATGGAGGTTCTGTCCTTTCGAGCACAACATGCCCCGATTGACCGGATGATCCGGATCGCCCTCCACTTTGATACGGCCTTTCGCATCCTTTTTCACCAGGATACCGCAACCGACTCCGCAGTACGAACAGGTAGATTTATAGGTTTGATATCGCATGATTCTGGTAATGGGCCTGCCGGTCGACCAAGAGGTGAAGTGCACTGGTAAAGGGGCATTTAATACCCGATTTCTAATGCCCTACAGATGCAAATTATCGACTTGCAATTACTAAAAATAAGCTTTTTGAGTAAGATCAGGCTGTCGCAAAAATGGCCGGATCGACTTCTGGATCG
Source organism: Lewinella sp. (assembly GCA_020436695.1). Lineage (GTDB taxonomy): Bacteria > Bacteroidota > Bacteroidia > Chitinophagales > Saprospiraceae > Flavilitoribacter. The sequence continues at coordinate 2,718 of JAGQXH010000176.1, forward strand.
GCTTTGAAATTAATCCGTTCATTCCCGGAAAATGCTGCAATTTTATTTGCTTTTCTCCTGGGAAAGGAATTTTCCTTGTTTTGGAGAAAATGTTAAATTTTTGGGGACAAATGAAATAAACAGGAATCATCCTAACCTCCCATCAATGCTCCAGAAAATCAATCAGGTGCTTCCGGTAGTGATAGTAATCCGGATGATCCAGAATATCTTTGCGCCGGCGCGGCCGTTCAAATTTGATCTCCAGGATATCTCCCACCTGAGCTTTGGGGCCGGAGGTCATCATGATAATGCGATTGGCCAGAAAGATGGCTTCATCTACATCGTGGGTGATCTGAATGGCTGTGATCTTTTCGCGATCCCATACCTCGAGTAGCACATCCTGTAATTCGGAGCGTGTAAGCGAATCGAGCATGCCAAAAGGTTCATCCAGCAACAATACCTTGGGTTTGAGCGCGAATGCCCGGGCAATACCGACCCGTTGCTGCATACCCTGGGAAAGCTCCAACGCTTTTTTATGGAAAGCTCCTTCCAGACCGACCTTGCTGAGGTAGTATTTGCAGATATCTTCCTGTTGGCTGGTCGTCGCCTGAGGAAATACCTGTTTGACACCAAGCAGGACGTTCTCTAAAGCGGTCATCCAGGGCAGGAGACTGGGAGACTGGAAAATGACACCCCGATCCGGACCCGGTCCGCTGATGGGCAATTCATTGAGCAGGATCTGCCCCCCGGAGATTTCGTTCAGACCTGCGATCATGGTCAGGAGCGTGGTTTTACCACATCCGGAGTGCCCGATGATGGAAATGAATTCTTCCTTCATCACCTGCAGGTTTAGATTTTCCAACACCACATATTCTCCTTTGGGTGTTGGATAGATCTTGGTCAGGTCACGGATATCCAGCATGACATTCCGCAGCGATGTAGGCGGAGTCTGGATGTCGGCTATAGCGGTGGGTTGACTGCTGGTCATGATTTTTTGTTTTGGAAATGGGTATTGTGATATTGTTGAAATACAGACTGGGGTTAGCTATCAGCTTGCATCCTTCACCCCGCCCGGCGGAACGGAAAACTTCTGCTTCCCGGCATGACCGGTTGCAGATCCGGCAATTCGTAGCGGTCCGTTTTTTGGAGTCGCGATGCTTCGCCCAGATCCATCAAATAGGTGAGCACTTCATTGCGGACCTTTTTGAATTTGGGATGATCATTCAGTTGGGTTTTATCCCGCGGACGTTCTACATCGACAATAAATTCGGGGCCCAGGGTAGCATTCGGCCCCGGATTTAGTGGAATAATGCGGTCGGCCATCAGGATGCCTTCGTCCACATCATTGGTAATGAGCAGAGCCGTGCGCTGATTGGCACTCCAGATCTTGAGGATCTCCGTTTGCAGGTTACCACGGGTCAGTGCATCCAGTGCACCGAGCGGTTCGTCCATCAGTAAAAGTTCCGGATCCATGGCCAGGGCCCGGGCCACAGCTACCCGTTGCCGCATACCGCCGGACAATTCCGCCGGGCGTTTGAGCAGGGCCGGACTCAGGTTAACCATTTCTACGAAGCGACGGATGTGGGCATCGCGTTCCGCTTTACTCCATTTAGGGTAAACCTCGTTCACCGCCAGTTCCACGTTTTGGTAGACTGTTAGCCAGGGAAGGAGTGAATAATTCTGAAAAATCACTCCTCTTTCGTGTCCGGGTCCGGTGATTGGAGCGCCCTTGAAGAGCACTTCTCCCTGATCCGGTTGCAACAGGCCGGTGAGCAGGTTGATCAAAGTCGTCTTTCCACTACCCGTGAAGCCGACGATGGCGAGAAATTCACCTTCGCGGATGGTCAGGTTGATGTCGTGCAACACTTCCGTACGGGAACTGCCTTCACCGTATCCTTTGCTCACATTTTTGAATTCGACTATATGGTTCATGATATTTTTTTGATCGATTATTGGACGTAAGGAATCGGGATGTTTGCTTATTGAGATAAAAGAGACAAAAAGATGATTAGTATCGCACAGTCTATCATTTGCATCTCCATATCACCACATCTCCATATCATTATATCTCCATATCTCCAATCGCTACGACACCTTAGCCTTCTCAAAAGAGACGGAGTGTTGGACGAATATCATAATGCGATCCAGCAGAAAACCGATGATCCCGATGACAAACATGGCCACAATGATCTTGGCGTTGGAGTCGTTGGCACCATTCTGGAATTCTTCCCATACGAAGGAACCCAGTCCCGGACTTTGTGCCAGTAGTTCGATGGCGATCAAAACCATCCAGGCTACGGATACCGTAATGCGCAGGCCAGTGAAGATCAGTGGAATAGAAGAGGGGATGATGACCTTGAAGATCTTTTTACCCACATTTAGTTGCAGTACTTTGGCTACGTTGATATAGTCTTTCTGCACGGAAGAAACGCCCACGCTGGTATTGACCAGCGTTGCCCACATCGCACACAGACCGACACTGATGAATGAAATAATGAAGGACTTATCCATCTCCGGATCCCGTATCACCGTCTTTACGATCATGAATACCAGCAACAGCCATACCACCGGTGATACGGGTTTGAAGATCTGAATGAGCCAGTTGAAAGCCTGTCGCAGGTTCTGGTTCAGACCAGTAATGATACCGATCGGAATCGCGATGAACATCGCCAACAGAAAACCCGCCAGCACCGTCTTGATACTAGTGAATATCTGATCCAGGAACGAAGGACGGCCCGTATACTTGATCAGGGATAAACCCTGGGCTTTACGCTCGGCATTGGTTTCGGCCACTTTGGCTTTGAACTCTGCTTTCTTAGCACTGATCGCCCGGTGATCCCTCAGCAGCGTTTGAGCAGCAGCCAGTACCTGTGTGGGAGAGGGCAAGGTATTGGGCTGGCAGCTGATCTCACCTGAACTGATGCAGTCGATCATTTCACGGGCGGCAGCTTCTCCCTGTTCTTCCAATGCCTTTTCTACTTTTTCGGTGGCTTCGATGTCATACAGCCACCGGGCACCCAGATGCCAGAACACCAGGAAAGCCATAATAGACAGCATAGAGATCAGGGTTTTCTTACCCATTTGACGGACATTTACCTTGGGCAGAAAATGGAAGAATGGTTTTTTGTTGCCGGTCTTAGCCGGTTTTTTCTCTACATCAACGGATGCGGTCCGGCCATTGGCGGAGGGATGTTCCTTAATGGCCAGGATGCTGCTCTCTTTCATGATGATTTATTTTTTGTGGTTGGCGGGATGGAAGTGCCGAAGATACCGGGTAGGGATGATCACCCAATACCCGGTATCGTATACCCAATACCCATGTAATTATTGTACTTCGTCCTTATTACCGATCTGGAAGCTGTTTACATAGCCCACCGGATCTTTTCCGTCGTAGGTAGTACCGTCAATGAAATCGGCAGTTGCCGGCTTGTAACCATCGGTATCCGGAATATCTTCCGCTGACAGGTGGCCTTCTTCAAGCAGTAATTGTGCTGCTTTTTGCCAAATATCCGGGCGATAGATATTTTTGATGGTCTCGTGGTACCAGGAGTCCGGCTTGGATTCCGGGATCTGTCCCCATCTTCTCATTTGGGTCAGGAACCAGATGCCGTCGGAGTAGTAGGGATATGTAGCGTGATAGCGGAAGAATACATTGAAATCCGGCATATCTCTTTTATCCCCTTTCTCAAACTCGAAGGTACCGGTCATAGAGTTGGCGATCACGATGGAATCTGCACCTACGTAGGCCGACTTGGCCAGTATACCTACTGCTGTGGGGCGGTTACCCGGTTCGTCTAGCCATTTGCCGGCACGGATCAGTGCTTTGGTGACTGCCAGGGCCGTATTCGGATATTTCTCTACAAAGCTCTTGGTCATCACAAATACTTTCTCCGGGTTGTTCTTCCATACATCGTAGTTGGTGGTTACCGGAACACCGATGCCTTTGAAGACGGCCTGCTGATTCCAGGGCTCCCCTACGCAGTAACCATAGATCGTACCTGCTTCCAGCGTAGCCGGCATTTGCGGCGGCGGGGTAACCGACAGTAATACGTCGGCATCAACCTGCCCCTGTATGTTATCCCTGGTGTAAAAACCCGGATTGATACCTGCCGCAGCCAGCCAGTAACGGATCTCATAGTTGTGAGTAGAGACCGGGAATACCATTCCCATTTTGAAGGGACGGCCATCTTTTTTGAAATCAGCAACAACTGGTTTCAGGGCATCGGCCTTGATCGGATGTACCGGCTTGCCTTCGGTATCGGTAGGCACATTCGGTTTCATTTTGCTCCATACTTCATTGGAAACGGTGATGCCGTTACCATTCAGGTCCATGGAAAAGGGCGTGACCAGTTCTGCCTGGCGACCGAAACCGGCACCGGCAGCGATAGGCTGTCCGGCCAGCATATGAGAACCGTCCAGTTGACCGTCAATCACGCGGTCGAGTACATTTTTCCAGTTAGACTGAGCCTCGATGGTCACATACAGACCTTCTTCTTCAAAAAAACCCAGCTCTTTGGCGATGGCCAGGGGAGCCATGTCGGTCAATTTAATGAAACCGAACGTCAGTTGGGGCTTTTCAATAGCCAGCGTGGTCTTGGTACTTTCCTCCTGCTCTTCCAGCTTGTTTTCTACCACATTTTTGTAGTTGCTGCCACCGCAGCCGGCAATTAAGACGGCCAGCGCCAGTACTATTAAGGATGATAGCTTTTGCATGATATTTATTTTTTCCAATTATTTTTATGAATGGAGTCTCTGCTTATTTGCTCTTAAAAAAAGTAGGTTTGAAGGTCACCATGACCCAGAACCAGTTTTGCATATCTTCCCGGTTTCCACCTTTGATCTGTTGCATACTCTCCGTGGCGAATAACTGAGAATACCCCACTTTTACATTGGTATTGGCGGCCAGGTCGGCATTGAAAACCAGGTCAACTTCGGTACCCAGTGAGGAGGAAAGGTCGCCGGTCTGGGTTTCCGGATCGCTGTAGATCGTCACCGGAGAAATGAACTGGTGGACGTGAGCCAGTAAAGCTTTTCCTTTACCCAGTCCGAATTTAAATTTGGCGTATGGATTGATCAAACCGATCGTTTTACCCATCTGAGCACTGGCGTTACCTACGTAGAAGTAGTCCATGAATCCGTAGAATTTATGGTTGGTGCCATACAGCGGGTTAAAGGAATTGTTCTTGGTGCTGGTCAGTTCAGTGCCTGAAACGTAATCACCACCCAGTGTGAAGGAAGTCTTGCCCGTGAGTGGGAGCGTGGCAGAGGCACCCAGCAGGAAAGCACTGATGCTCTTGTCGGCGCCGTCCTTCCCGAACTGATAGTATGCTTCAAGTTCAAATTTGGTTTTGGAAACATTAAAAGTACCTACCAGGCCAAGCGTTTGTGAGAAGTAAGTATCGGCATTACCTAAGCTGTCGCGGGCACCCTGCAAGCCGTTGTTCAGGAAAAGGGCTGACAGTCCCGCTTTGTTGAAATCTTTATGGTAATGCACGTATTGCATCGTCTTGTAGTTGCCGGTCTGGCCGTAGAAGGTGCTCAGTAGTTTCCCGTATTCCGGGGTGTTGGCATCCTGATTATAAGCAAGACCTACATCCAGGCGGGAAGTAGAGTCACGGTATTCAAAAACCAATGCATCATGGCTGCGAGACTGCTGAGCCCAGCCCAGGTCACCCAGAAAACGGGCATTGTCATAATCCAATTCCATACGTCCGGCTTTGATCGCAAACGCATTGTTGAACTTGTACCGGCCCCAGGCCTGATGAACGGAAGAGAAGTTGGGGGAAACCCCTGCGCTGGGTTTATAGATCTGCTTTTCACTTCCCCAGATACGAATATCCTGTAGCGATAGTACAAAGTCCAGTTTGTCATCCTGATACGTGCTGATCAGTCTGGTCCGCTGCTCAATAAAGAAAGCGGGATCCTGCGTATCGGCATTAAAAAGTTTCTTGAAACCGTGGCGGTATTCCGATCTCGGGCGAACTTCCGCGCTGAGAGTAAATTGGGCGGCAGCCTGATCTAAGATGCAGGCATAGAATGCCAGCCCGAGCAATGCTCGAATGAGTAACGATCTTTTCATGATGGTTTGAGTTGAGTAGTAAGAGTGAATAAATTGATCCTCTTAAATAACTGACTGCAAGGTACGTACTTTGGAAATAGAAACCAAGTAATATTACTTAGTTTATTCTGATTTTTTTCTGAAACTACGCAATTTTTATTCTGATACGTATTTTTTGCTAAAACAGAGGCATTTGCTACGTAATTTATTCAATATCCCAGTCCATTATGATTAATTTGAAAAAGGAACACCAGAGCGGGGCCAGTGAAGGAAGATCAAAACTTCAGGCATCAGATCCGTATATATGCAAGCTGATCTCAATGAATGTCAGATAATGATAGAGGTTGCTGGAAATGAAAAGCCGCTTACATTAGATCAAACCCAACTGACGGGCTTTATACGTAAGCTCGGCGAGATTCTTGACATCCATTTTATTCATCAGATTGTACCGGTGCGTTTCAATGGTACGTACGCTTTTATTGAGCTCTTCGGCAATATCTTTATTGCTTTTTCCCAGTAGCACGAGGTCGAGTATCTGTTTCTCACGGCGGGTCAATGACATGCCTTCGGGAATGGCTTTAGGTTTTTCTTCGGCAGGTTTCTGCGCTACGCCCAGGTTTTCCAGGTATTTATTGACTAAAACCGTAGAAATATCCCCGCTGAAATAGCGACCGCCTTCATAAACCGTATGGATGGCCTTGAGAAATTCTTCCTTGGAAGTATCCTTCAGTAAATATCCTTTGGCACCGGCTTCGATGGATTGAAGAATATATTCATCCGAATCGTGCATGGAAAGCACGAGTGCCGCTGTCTTTTGAGAATAGTCGGCCAGTTGACTGGTTGCTTCTATTCCACCCATGCCGGGCATTCGGATATCGATGATGAGCAGATCCGGTTGTTTTTGAGCTACTTTTTCCAGTGCTTCCCTACCGTCAGAAGCTTCGTCTATCACGACGAGGTCTTCTTCATCCTCTAACAAGGATTTGATGCCGTCTCGCACCAAGGCATGGTCATCGGCCAGAATGATCCTGATGGGTTTGTCAGAATGTTCGGAAGAGTTTGGCATGCGGGCTTAACGTTATGTCTTTGCTTAACAATTGCGTGAAATTACTTAATTTTTCCCAAACTGATCAATTCTCCGTTCTTCATTGGTACATTAATCGTAATGCGGGTTCCTTCTCCGGGGGCAGAGTGAATGAAAATCCGGCCATTGATGTAACGAATACGTTCCCGCATAAAGGATAAACCCATTCCACTTCCGTCTTCGTGACTTTTCGTATCGTGGACCTCATCGGGGTCGAATCCCCGGCCATTATCGTCGATAACAATACTAAGTAATGACGGACTATGGGAGAGGGTCACAATGATATAATCCGCTTTTGCGTATTTGATGGCATTGTTGACGGCCTCCTGCGTAATGCGATAGAGATTGGTCTCTACGATAGAATCAAAACGGCCGTTAAAACCGGTTTTATTCTCAAAAAGTATATTCTGCCCGGTGAGTTTAGTCAGTTCGGAAGCCAGTTTGCCGATTCCGGTGGCAATGCCGTAATCACTTAGTTCCGGGGGGGTAAGGTTAAAAGTAGCGATGCGTACGCCTTTGATCAGTTTGGAGGTCAGGTCTTTCAATTCATTTAGTCTGGTCCTGGCTTTGTCGGCCTGTTTCAGGTTAACCGCTTCCAGATTGAATTTCAAAGCAGTGAGCATCTGACCGATCCCGTCGTGCATATCGCGGGCAATGCGCTTTCGCTCTTCCTCCTGTGCTTCAATAACCTGCACCGAACGCACTTTCTGTTGGCGGATCTCTTCGTCAAAACGTTCCTGGCTGATCCGTTCCAGCTTCTCCTGTGCCGTTTTGCGCGAACTGATATCATTACAGAGGATCAACAGGTCCTGGCGTACTCCGCTCCGGTTGACGGGAATAATGGACATGTCCAGCCAAATGGTTTCTCCCTTGCGGCTGGTAATGTGTACCTCGGTCTGGCGGATGCTGCTGCGGGCCGCAGAAATGTATTCCTGAATGTATTGCTGTTCTCTTTCCTGGGTACTCATCAGTTCTGCCAGCGGCCCCTCCAGTTCCTGTTCAATGCCCAGTAATTTTCTGAACTTGATACTCATGTATATTACTTCTCCATCAGTGCGGGCACTGGCAAAAAGAGCGGCCTGATCCAGCGCGAAATTCATGGCCCGTAATTCCTGTAGAGACTGTTCACGGGTTTGGTAAAGGTCCTCGATCTCAGAGATCATATCCCGGGTCTCTTTTTCCGCTCCGATCAGTTGTCGGATATTATTCCTGACATAGAGCGCCGCCGGGCGGAAAACGAAGAGGAATTCCAATAACAGGATCAGCAGTGCCACTCCTAATAGTATCAACTCGGTTTTTTTGAGCTGCTCCAGCTTGGCATGCGCTTCTGCATCATACTGAAATACAATATCGTCCATACCCTCCAGAAAAAAGGGCTCGTTCAATAGCACAGAGTCAATGGCAGGTTGTAATTGTTCGTGGGCAATGAAGGGCTTGCCGGCAAGACTATCTAAAATGTCCTGACTACCGTAGACCATGGCCTGATAGAATGGCGTAATGTTGCGGAACATTTGTTCCACTGTTTCACTATTCGAGGAAGGAAGGCCCAGAGTATCATTGCCTGTTTGCAGTCCCTGATGGGATATCATCCACAACGACAGGGTTTGCCGGATTTGCCGTTGTAGGGAATCATTGGGAATTACCCCGGGCTGCGCCAGCAATAAGATCTCTTTACTCAGTTTCTGACTGAGCATACGCTGCCGGCCGGCTACATTAATGACCCGGGAATCATTCAACTGTTTTTTGAGATGGCTCTGTATCAGGAACTGGCTCAGGATAATGGAAAGGGCAATAGCACTCAGCGCCAGCAGATAAAGCCGGCTGAGTTTCCTAAAGGCAGTGGTATCCAGTGGTGCATGGCCGTTTCCATTGAGCATTCCTGAGTTTTTAGATTTGCTTCGCTAATTTACTCTGCAAAGCCTATATACACAAACCCATTTTCTATCCTGACGGGATAGGTGGCGATAGGTGGCAGATCCGAATTGAGATTCTCACCGGTTTCCAGAGAAAAGGTACGCTTGTGCAGTGGACAGGCTACTTTGGGAATGCCCTGCTCATCACCCACCAGACCCCGGGCCAGTACCATCTCCAGTTTGTGCGGGCACAAGTTCTGGCAGGCATACCATTTGCCTTTGCGGCTGAAATTGAAAACAGCGATCTGCTTGTCGCCATATTTGACACAAACACCTGCGTTTTCGGGAAAAGCACTTACGGGAGCTGCCTTATACCAGGTCTTTACTTTGTCTTCAGTGACCCGGGTGTATTTTTCCAGTATCGTTTCCATGAGCTTTTTATTTAGGAAATTTGGACGTTGGGACAATGGGATGTTGGGACAAAAGAGATGTTTTAAATTAAGTATCTCGGGGAGTGTCCAGTCAACTGTGTTTCCTTCATGGTGTATCGA
>JAGQXH010000177.1 GCA_020436695.1 Lewinella sp.
GCAATTTCAGCAAATCATCCGGGCCGCACTTTTCGATCCGGATGTCGGGTGTATTCTTTTCCATGGAAAAATGATTATTGAAGATAGCCGTATTCAGCATAACTCACTGCTACCGACTCCCCAGCCACTTTTGCCGTTTAGCCTGCTGAGCCTTCGTTGCTGCTTCCACGGCCGTAAGCCGCAGGGATGGATCGGCCAACAGAGTGAAGCGCCCTTTTTCCTCGAGGCCATTTTGCAGGTAGGTGACCTCATAGGATCGTCCGATCTTCAAGCCCATTACCAATTCCTGCCAGGCTTCCGTACTGTCAGCTTTTTTGCCATCTACTGTCAACAGGATATCATTAGCCTGCACACCGGCTTCGTACAGTGAGTTTGCCTTAGTGACCGATCCGCCCACTTCCATGCCTTCTTCGGTAAATCTCATATTGAACCGGTACAGATCGCTGGTATCCGGATGCTGGAGGGAGAAATCCCAGCCCATCTGAGCAAAAAGCGGTTTGAGGTCCGGCAATTCATGCCCGTAAATATAATTACTGAAAAAAGATCGGGCGAAATCCGCATCGCCGCAGACTTCCGCCAGTGCAGCCTCCAGATCGGGCACCTGATAAGGTACTTCTGTTTTGCCGTAATGTTCCCATAGATATTTCATAACATCGTCCAGGGTAATATCATCAAAATGTTCCCGCAGACTGAGATCCAGTGTGAGGCCGAGCACGGCCCCGTATGAATAATAACTCACAAAAATATTGGCAGTATTATGTTCGTCGATGGCGGTAGCTGCATCCACAAAGGGAGCACGACGGCTCATATCGACAGGACCGTAAAACTGACGCCCCGGACTGTTGATCACATAATTGAGCATACCGGTCAGTCCGTTGCGGTAGCGATCTTCATCGTAGATACCGATCCGCTTCAGGTTCAGATCGTCGTAATAGGAAGTAAAGCCTTCGGCGAACCAGAGCTCTCCCGACATATTGGCTTTGGTAAAATCAAAAGGTTCCAATGACTTAGGCCGGATGCGCTCCACATTCCAGGCGTGAAAAAACTCATGGGAGATCGTCCCGATCAGCCGGTCGGCGGCCCGCGCTAAACTCCCGCCGCTGGAACAAACCGTAGAATTGCGATGCTCCATCCCGTCACCGTAGATCCAGGGGTTGTAGCTTACCAGAAACGTATAGCGGCCGAAATCAAAATCCGGCAGCCCCCCGAATACCGTCTTATGTCCTTCTACCACTTTTTTAACCCACTCCGTATAATGATCCAGTTCTTCTTCTGTTCCTTCATGCATGGCGGCAATTTCGAAGGTATAGGTTTTGCCGTTGGAGTCGGAAGTCCAGCGCCGGAAATCAATCGCTCCCACCATAGTCGGGCTATCGTAGAAGTAGTAATAATCCGGAGCCCGGTACGTTTCCCGGTCCAATGGTTCCAATTGAGAAGCCACCGACCAGTCGGGATGGTCCGACAGATCGAAATGCAGTTCGATCGGTCGCTTTTCCGCTACCGGCGCAAAAACGAAAGTGGCCGGCATATTGAGATGCAGTTTGCGGTTATCAATACCTGAATAGGTGCCATCTCCGTGATTCGCGAACAACGTATACTGGAACTGTACATATCCATGATGGCCGCTCACCTCCCAGCGATCAATGTCTGTTTTCTGAACGGTCAGTGGTTTTCCTTCCTCATCGAACGCCTTTTCAGCAAATACGTTTTTGGCAAACTGATGCACCGCGTAACGCCCCGGGGAAGAGCTTGGCATGATGACCTCCAGCGGTTCGGGGGGCAAAGCCGCAAAAGTCACGGTAATCTGTGCTTCGTGTTGACGGATGTGATCGAGATTGACCTCGTATCTTACCGGGATCTGGGACACTGCGTGAAGGCCAAAAAGCAAAAAATTACTGAATAACAGCAAGGTGAAAGATCTGTGCATGACGGATGGTATTTGTAAAGTGGTAAATTTAGAAACTGTTTTAAAAATAGTTTCTTAGGGATTATGAGCCGCAAGCTACAATTTTACCCGCTACTACAGGAAAGCCATTCTCTGTGAAATAGCTTATTTTGAAAAAAACAATGCTCCATGCCGACGACATTACGCCCTGATCACCTGTTGACCTGCCTCGTCCTGCTGCCCATATTGGCCTGCCAAACACCCGATCCTCGGCAGGAAGGCTTCCCCATTGTAATGGACAGCAACCTACAACTCGAACTGATCGCCACCCAGCCAGATATTGTCACGCCCATCGGGCTGGCCATCGATGGAGAAGATCATCTTTACGTACTGGAATCACACACCCACTCCCCGCTGAGTGATTACCAGGGCCCTAAGTTTGACCGCATCAAAATCGGCATTGACCAGAATAGAGACGGCCACCCGGAGGAATGGAAGATCTTTGCCGACAGTATTACGGATGGTATGAACCTGGCCTATGGCCCGGATAACACCATTTATCTGGCCTGTAAAGACCGGGTGCTGGCTTTCCGGGATACCGACCGGGATCTCGTCAGTGACCAGACTGACACGCTCTTACTGATGAAAACCCCGAATGGAGAAGTATATGATCATGCCGGCATTTTAGGAGTCACCCTTTCACCCGACGGCTGGCTGTATATTTCACGGGGCAATACAGGAGGGCTCGCTTATGAAATGACCGGTTCCGACGGCAGCACCATTAGCCATTACGGAGACGGCGGCAATGTAATACGCATGCAGCCCGACGGTAGCCAACTGGAAGAAGTGGCCACCGGTTTCTGGAATCCCTTCGGCATTAAATTCTCGCAGGCCGGCAGGCTCTTCTTATCTGATAATGATCCTGATAGTCGCGGTCCTAACCGGCTGGTGGAGATCGTTTACGGAAGTGACTATGGCTACCAGGCGATCTACGGCGGCAGCGGTATCCATCCGTTTTTGTCCTGGAACGGAGAATTACCCGGCACCCTTCCCTACGCCGCACCGCTCGGAGAGGCACCCTGTGGGATCATCGATGCCGGTTATTCCAATTTCGGGGCTGCCTACTCCGGCAGTATGTTAGCTTCTGTATGGGAAGAAAACAGCATCGTTCGCATCCCCCTGACCGAAAACGGGAGTACCCAAACCGGAGAGCCGGAAATATTGATAAAAGGCGACAGCACTTTCCATCCGGTGGCTTATGCGTATGATAGTCACGGAGCACTCTATTTTACCGACTGGGTGGTACGCCAATACCCCAATCATGGGAAGGGACGCATCTGGCGGTTGTCCGGTCCGGAAGATCAACCGATGGCAAAGCCAAATGTGGCGACCTCAGCAAAACCGAAGAAAGACGGCATCTTTGTTTCCCGTCGGTTAGGGCCGGATAATATCGAGGCCTTAATTACAGCCCTGCAACATGGCGATGCCTTTACCCAAACTGTGGCCCGCAAATATCTAAGTGCTCCCACCTACGAGCAGCAGGTACTGGAACTTCTGACAGATGAATCTCCGGATATGCGCATGCAGGCGCTCCTTACAGCATTGCATTCGCAGGCCACACCAGATGCATCAATTCTGCAACCCCTGCTACGTGATGAACGGGAGGATATCCGGCGGATGACGCTGGTATACATCGCCAAAAAATCCCGCACCGACCTTTACGATGCGGTAACGGCAGTGCTGCGCGATGGGCATATCACGCCTTCTCTTTTTGAGACCTATCTGGCAGCTATCCGGCATTTACAGCCAAATTTTATCGAACAATACCGTAAACGGTCCCGCCGTCTCGCCAAACAGGTCGAACGTGTGCTACCCGAAGGATATCTCTTAGATTTGATCCGCGATCCAGATCTGCCTGCCGCCATCCGCGCCGCCGCATTGCCTTACCTCCAGGGCGAAGAAGTGGCCGATCCTTCTTTGCTCGAACTCTTCGAAGATGCACCGGCGAGCATCCAGATGGGATTGCTCCGGCTTTTTACCATTCGCCCAAATACCGAAGCTGCCCCAAAAATATTGCAGATCGTAGAGAATGTATCCGCTGACCCGGAATTACGTACCATGGCTTTACTTAGTTTGAGCTATCAAAATGGAACGTATTGTGAACAAACAACAGCGCTCTTAACCCAGGTTCCTACCGGGTTCGAGCAGGTTGCCCTACGGTATCTGTGTCGCTGCGAAGAACAGGAAATCGTTCAAAAATCAGTAGCTGATTTTCTCGGCAGCTTACCGGCCGATGCAGCGAAAGATCTGCAGGATATCTGGAATAGTTGCCTGGGAGTTGCCCCGGATAGATCCGGCCCCAATTCACCTTCAGCCTGGGAAGGTCTCATCAATGGCCAGGGCTCTGCACTGTTGGGTAAATGGGTATTCCATTCCAGAAAAGCGCAATGTCAGAATTGCCATAAGATCGATGGCTGGGGCAGTGATTTTGGGCCCGCGTTGACCCACATCGGCAGCAGTAAGTCCCGAGAACAATTGCTGACTGCCATTCTGGAGCCCTCCAAAGAGATCTCTCCGGAGTGGCAGGGCTGGTACGTCACGGATAAAGAAGGCCATACTCATTACGGCCGGCAGATCGATGTAGGTTTTAAAAATGCGGAACTGCTGCTGTCCTCGGGTGAATTTATTACCTACGAAGAGCCGCAGAGCTATGGTATGAGCACTACTTCGCTGATGCCGGAAGGGCTGGAAAATCAGTTGACGGTAGGCGAATTTAATGATCTGGTAACTTATCTCATTTCTCTGAAATAAATACATTGTCAACAAAATTGTGTGACACAAAAATTGAGCGGACGGATTTCCTACGGACGATTCGATGCTACACGTTTCCATTGTTCCATGGCTTCCAGTCAATGAAACAATGGAGCAATGGAACATGCACCCATTCATTTTGTACGCATTTACCGACACTCTTCCGTCTGTAGGAATGGAATGTTTTAAAAGGCGTTTGTTAAAACAGTATCCATTTAGTCCAATTACCGGGACGCACTATCTGCTACTGACCATCCAATGTATACAAGTTCGTAACTTGTGCTCAGTAATTCATCCTAAGAGACGGAGAAAAAATGAAACCAATTCCATCTTCCTGCCAGTTTATTGCCCTTTGCCTGATCAGTGCCTTAATTTTAACAACCAGCTGCCGGTCAACAAATGATGCGCCTGTAACAGTTGCTCAAGCACCTATGCAAATTGCTCATTTAAGTAAAGGAGACCCCGAAGGCTTCAAAGCCATCCAGGCGTCATTTCAGGAACGAAATCCGGGATACGAACTGCATTACTATCCTCAAACACAGGCAATCACTCCCGAAGATCGCCCGCGGCTGGCATTTATGCAAACGGGCGGCGGCACGGCAGTGCTAGGTTCTGACAGTTCCAAAGTGTCGGTAGGAGACATCCTTTATCTGCCCCCGGCAACCAGCCTCAGTGTAGACAGTCTGGTGGACCTCCTCGTATTTGTCATTCCCGATCCACTAACTGAGGATATTCCCAATTTTATACGTCCCGACTGGGATCCCAATATCACGGATTCACCGGGCGGCTGCGCTACCGAGACCAATGCTTACCGTCGTATACTACTTACCTGGGAAGGGAAGAACGGTAATTACCTGTACCATGCCCTCAATGCTCATCGTGTACGCATTGCCAATTCTTTTACACATTACCATCCCAAAGAAGGAGGATTCGATGAATTCTACCTGGTGCAAATGGCCCGTCCCAAAGCACGCATCATTACTTCCGAAAAAGTGGACCGTATCACAGCACCGGCCAGCGTGACTAAAGAGGAAGTGCCCGGTTTAATGGAGGAGACCCCCCTGAATGTAGGAGACCTTGTCTACCTACCCCGGGGAGTAGCCCACCGCGGTATCGACAGCGTTCTGGCACAGGTTATCACCGTGCCCGGATTCATTCCCGGCTCGGAGATCGGCCTCGATCATCATCTGAAAACTATCAATGACAATTTGGAATTGGAAGGTGATCAGGCATTGCCTTATAACAAGGAAGCCTCCCAAACGGCCGTAATTAAGTAAATGTGGTGGTTTTCCGTTTATCTTAAAGCGAGACGGCGAGTGCCGGTGATGTAATTATAGAAGATGTGATTTACTGGTATTCAGCCAGCGGGCATCCGATTGTATATCGGTCAGGTATACCACCAGGTCGGCATTCCACTTGGAAGTAGTGAAATAGACTTTTTTTTCGGCGACACTCGGAATGCTGGTGTAATACCAGACCACACTACTGGAGGCATCCCACTGGCTGGTGGACTCATAAACCGCCAGATCGGCATCAGAACGGACATCCGTTACATACACCTGGAGATCGGCATCCGATGCAACATCCGTTTTAAAGATAATAGGCATGGTGTTTGAATTTTTTTTAAATTGAAAATAAGTATTTCCACAAAACGCGACAATACCAGAACATGCATAATGCAAGTCTTTTCGGCACCATCATTCTCCTACTTACGGGATTGATGACTTATAAAGGTTTTCAGGATCGTCGATTCTTCGAAAATAAGGCTTTTGTGGTAGATCCCATCCTTATAAATGGTGAATACAAACGCCTCCTTACATCCGGGTTTCTGCATGTCAACTGGATACATTTTGCCTTCAATATGATCGCTTTGTTATCTTTTAGTTCAGATCTGGAGGTGGTCTATGGGTTGGGCAAGTTTTCCATACTGTATTTTGCCAGTATGATCGGAGGGAACTTACTGGCGTTATTCATTCACCGCAATCACGGAGATTATAGTGCCGTAGGCGCATCCGGAGCCATTAGTGGCGTGATACTTTCCTTTATCGTGTTGTTCCCTTCCCGTTCAATTGGCTTCATCTTAATACCAATTGACATTAAAAGCTGGATTTTTGGTCTTTTGTTCGTTGCAATTTCAATTTTTGGTATAAAAAGTCAAAGAGATCATATCGGGCACGAAGCTCATTTGGGCGGCGGTATCGTCGGCGTATTACTAACCCCATTGCTCGCACCTTCTTACTTATCGATCCAGTGGTGGCTATTTGCCGCTATTCTGATTCCGTCACTGCTGTTTTTATTACTCGTTGCCAGAAACCCGGCCGTGATGATGATCCGGGATTATTGGGGCGAGAACCTGAGGGATGTGCGGTCGGCAATTACCAGATCGAGATCTCCCCACAACCCGGAACAGGAACTGGATCAACTACTAGACAAGATCCGCAGGAACGGATTCGACAGCCTGAACAAAAATGAACGGGACCGGCTGGAAGAGTTGAGTAAGTGATCTTTACCAACTGACGACTTGAATTAATCATAAAAAACGAAAACCATGATCCTTCGTCCTAATCATTTCCTGCCGGCAGCTATCTGCCTGGCCCTGTTCTTCAGCTGTTCAACTTCAGATCATTCCGGAACGACCGTTACCAAAGCGGAAACCCGGGAAATGGCACAAGCCCCCCCGGCCTTACCCGTCATGGAACAAACCGCACTGACCTTCCTTGCATCACTCAGTGAAGACCAAAAGGAAAAGTCTGTATTCTCTTTCGAAGATGCGGAAAGAAAAAACTGGCATTTCGTCCCCAAAGTAAGGGCCGGATTACCGCTACGCGAGATGACTGAAGAACAGAAAACACTCTGTAAGCAACTACTAAAGGCCGGACTCAGCGAGCAGGGGCAAACAAAAGCCGAAGGCATCATGCAATTGGAACGGGTTTTGCAGGAACTCGAAAACCGGCCCGTTGAAAACGACTGGCGTAATCCGCTGCTCTATTATCTGGCCATCTTCGGAACACCCGGCCAGGAAGATCCCTGGGGCTGGCGACTGGAGGGGCATCATTTGTCGCTGAATTTTTCTTCTGTAGATCGCGAACTGGCGGCCACTCCGGCTTTTTTCGGATCCAATCCGGCTATAGTTCGATCCGGAAATTATGAGGGCACCCAGGTACTAAAGGAAGAGCAAACCCTCGGCCGGGAACTCGTCCACATGCTCACTCCCGAACAGGCCGGTGTAGCCATTCTACCCGATCCGGCCCCCAATGATCTGGTGACCTTTGTACAGCAAAAGGTGGAGCTTGATCAGTATGCCGGGCTGGCAGTCAGCGAAATGACCGATAGCCAAAAAGCCAAGCTGGAAAAACTGTTAGGCACCTACCTCAACAACATGAACGCGGACATTGCTAAAAGACAATGGAATAAATTGCGGGAAAGTGGGCTGGATAAGCTATATTTCGCCTGGATGGGCGGTATTCAGCCAGGTGATCCGCACTATTACCGCATCCACGGCCCTACCCTACTTATAGAATACGATAACGTACAAAACGGCAATAATCACATTCACTCCGTGTGGCGGGATCTGACCGACGACTTTGGAGAGGACCTCCTGCGGGAGCATTATGCGCATGGACATAAGCATTAGGACGGTGTTGTACTTTCCGTTATTAACGATCTAATGATGACCTCAGATCTGCAAATAGTAGCGGTACATACCGATGAGCAATACCAAAAGGTACGTGAGTTGATCCTGGAGTATGCTGCTTCAAGAAGCTTCGATGCTGCACTCGCCAAGATCTTTACCGAACTGGATCAACTCAAAGATTATTACACGCTCATCCTCCTGGCACATTACGCTCAGGAACCGGCTGGATGCGTCGCAATTCAACCACTGGAAGCGGACATCTGTGAAATGAAGCGCTTGTATGTAAAACCTCAATTCCGCAAGGCCGGCATTGGAAGATTATTGGTAGAACAACTAATTGCAGAAGCCGGCAATTGCGGGTTTCAACGCATGCGGTTGGATACCCATCCCCAAATGCTGAGCGCACACAAGCTTTATCACAGCTTCGGGTTTCAGGAAATTGAACGCTATAATCAAAATCCGATCCCCGGCATCCGATTTTTTGAACTTCAGCTTGGCAGGGGTGTTTAGAATTCTATTATTTTGGATTTGAGCGCCTGTTCATAATTTGGCCTTTATGCCGGGAATGATCTATTTTGAGCCCTCTGCCATAACTGACGACTTTTGACCGGCAACTGACAACTTGAATTTATTAATTACATTTGCATAAAACTGAGGGGCCTATGTTATCGAAAAATATGGAAGCAGCCTTGAATCAGCAGATGGAACTGGAAAGTTATGCTTCGTTCCTTTACCTGTCAATGGCTTCCTGGTGTGACCAGAAGGCTATGGAGGGCTGCGTAAAATTCATGGAGCGCCAGTCTGATGAAGAACGGCAGCACATGTTGCGCATCTTCCATTACATCAATGAAATGGATGGGCATGCGCTGGTTCCAGCTGTGAATCAACCGCCTCACGATTTCAATACGATCCAGTCAATGTTCGAGCAGGTCTATACCCACGAACAAAAAGTGACTGCCTCCATTCACAAACTGGTGGAGCTCAGCCAGGCAGAAAAAGACCCTACTACCTACAATTTCCTGCAGTGGTTTGTAGACGAACAAAGGGAGGAAGAAGCACTCATGCGCAATATTCTTGACCGCATCAAATTGATCGGTGAAGGCCCCCAGAGCTTGTACTATATCGACAAAGAAGTGGAGAAGATCAACACCACAGCGATGGCGGCCGAGGGCGGAGAAGCCTAAATCAGGCGTCAGGTGATGAGCAGCAACCCATCACCTGACACCTGTATACAATCATTCCAAGACTTGCTCCATGGATAACCCGCTGGATTACTTCGATGAGTTTGAGGAAAATGTACAGGTAATTGCTATCCGTTACTTTTCTTTTACGTCTGAGGCAAGTCTGTATGCGGCGCGCTTGCGGGAAGCCGGTATCCGTTGTTTCATTTCCAATACAAACTCCGTGACCATGTTGCCGCTGGAACAACCGGCTGTCGGTCTGCATATCCGGGAAGAAGACCGGAAAGCGGTACTCTTGCTTCTTCAAGAGATCGATGGCCAGATGGTCAGTCAGCCGGAGGATTCTTTCCACGATGCGGATGAAGAAGAGATTGCCTATCTACAATCCCTAAAGGAAAACGAAGGCGGCAACAATGCGCTACTGTGGGTGGTGGGGATCATTATTGCCTTGCTGGTGTTTCGCAGCTTTGCCCGGGCAGCCGGGTTAGCTCCTGTTTATTGGGATTGGTTTTAGTTGATGTTATGATACTGGGATGTTGTGATGCTGTGATGCATCATGTTTGGTGGATGGGTTGAAAGTACTGCTCGTAGGGGTGTGTCCAATTAACTGTATCTCCTTCCTGCCACATCGCGAGTAAAACACTAATTTCCATCGACTTACTTGACTTGTGAGCACGTCAAAACACGAACACATGAACACTCTCAAAACCGCAATATCATAGGATCAACACGAGCAATGCCATTTCAAATTCTGCTACTCACCACCCATCAAAACATTACAACATCCCAGTATCACAGCATCAACCAAGGTAGCGTTCTCTAATGAGTCGCATATGATGTATTTCATGCCCGGTGATCAGATAAGCCAGAGCTCTTACGGTGATCGATCCACCGCTTGCTGTTCCGGAACGGTTCAGATCTTCCGGAGTGAGGTAGCGAAACAAATGCAGGGTAGCCGCTCGAATGTGATTATATTCGTCGATGATCGATTCCGGACTGCGCTGATCCGTATTGTAAAAGGGAATATAATCATCCTGTTCAAACCCGGGCAGGGGCGTCTTATCATTACGGGCAATACGCAGCGCACGATAAGAAAAAATGCGTTCTGTATCCAGCATGTGGATGAGTGATTCTTTCAGGCTCCATTTACCGGGAGCGTATCTATATTCCCATTTTTCATGGGGGATACCGTCAAGGAAGGCCGGTGTTTCCACCGCTGCTCTTTCCATTAAGGCGAAAGCATCCGGATCATCTACTTTGCTCACATAAGTGTTAAAAAAGGGAGCGTATTCAGTAGGAGCGGGTTGGGTAATGATCGGCATAGATCAATCAGTTTAAGTAATTTGACCGGTCACCCGGCCACGGGTAAATTTACAGTATTCTCCGTACACTTTGGGGCACGGCCAGAGGTCGCCTGGAATCCGGGTCTTCTATCGGTTGTCCGTAGGCCTGATGAATGGGTAATATGCCCGCCCAGATCGGCAACTCGTAATCCTCGGCATCATCTACCGGAGGGCCGGTTCGGACTTTGGCACTTGCCTGCTCGATCTCCAAAGCCACCACGGAAGTTGCTTTTAACTCCTTTTCGCTGGGCTGACGGACCTCACTCCATCTTCCTTTCAGGATCTGTTCGGAAATGACCTCCAGTGCGTGAAGTTTATCCGTATCTTCCACCAGCCGGGCCGTTCCGAAAACTACGGCCGAACGATAATTCATGGAATGATGAAAAGCCGAACGAGCCAGGATCAGTCCGTCAACGTGAGTAACGGTCATACACACGGGCATTCCCTTTTGCAGTTGCACCAACATACGGCTGGTGGTGGCGCCGTGAAAATAAAGGGTATCCTGATCACGCCCGTAGATGGTTGGGATCACGAAAGGCTGGTCATTCATCGAAAAGCCCACATGGCCGACACAGGCTGCATCGAGTATACCGTAAACCGTATCCTTATCGTAATGCCCCCGCTTAGGCACCCGCTTTACCTGATTGAGCGATGTCTTTTCAAATGTTTCCATTGATCTATTTTTTTCCAAATCTATAGCTTAACCGGAGGATTTCAATCATCCATTTTTTTATTTTTGGATGGTCCACTTTTAAATTTGCTATGCTACCCTGGAAAAATTTGATCCAATTTGATCGAAATGCGCCGAAATCGGTCTATCTGCAGATTGCAGAAGGTATTATTAATGCCATACGTTCCGGTTACCTTCAGGCCGGACAACGCCTGCCCGGTTCACGGCAAATGGCCGACCTGTTGGAAGTAAACCGAAAAACCAGTCTCCTCGCTTACGACGAATTAGTGGCTCAGGGCTGGATCATCACCCAGTCTTCCCGGGGTACTTTTGTAGCCGACACCCTCCCCATTATCCGGCCCACTGCACTGGAAAATACGGATCCAACCCAGAGCGAGGCTGCCGGTTTCTCCTGGCATATCCCCGAATTCCTGCAACCTCCGATTAGTTTTTCCTTCCCATTGAGTTTTGATGACGGTCTTCCGGATATTCGTCTAGCTCCCATCGAAGAACTGGCCCGTGCCCATTCACGAAATCTCCGGCGATTATGGGATCAGCGGCAATTGAGTTACCAGGATGCACTAGGGTATGTCCAGTTGCGAGCGCAACTGGCCCAGGAGCTTAATGCCACGCGCGGGTTGAACATTGGCCCCGACCATATTATGATCACCCGAGGAAGTCAGATGGCCATTTTTCTGGCAGCCCGC
>JAGQXH010000178.1 GCA_020436695.1 Lewinella sp.
GAAATGAGTCGTAAGTCTATCAGTGGTAAGTCACTGGTCCGACTGGCTGACTTACGACTAACAGACTTACGACTTACGACTGATTAACTTATGACCATCAACGAAATCCAAGACGAGATCATCAGTGAATTTTCTTTTTTCGATGACTGGATGGACAAGTACGAATACATCATCGAGTTGGGAAAGGATCTGCCGCTGATCGACGAGCAATATAAAACGGAGGGCCACTTGATTAAGGGCTGTCAGAGCCTGGTGTGGCTGCACGCGGAAGAAGAAGACGGTGTGGTGAAGTTTACGGCGGATAGTGACGCCATTATCACCAAAGGCCTGATCGCATTGATGATCCGGGTGCTTTCCGGGCAGAGCCCCAAAGATATTGCCGAAGCGGACCTCTACTTCATCAACAAGATCGGCTTACAGGAGCATTTGTCGCCAACCCGTGCCAATGGCCTGTTGAGTATGGTGAAACAAATGAAACTCTACGGATTGGCACTGCAGGCCAAAAATTAAAGGAATGGAATCCAGTAGTCAACACAGTGAGATGAAGGACCGGATCATTGAAGTGATCAAGACCGTATACGATCCTGAGATCCCCGTCGATATCTATGAATTGGGGTTGATCTACGATATCGAAATCACCGAAGAAGGACAGGTCATCATTAAAATGACCTTGACCACTCCGATGTGCCCGGTAGCGGATTCCCTACCGATGGAAGTTCAGGAAAAGATAATGGGCGTTGAAGGGGTGACGGATGTCGATCTACAGGTCGTCTTCGACCCTCCCTGGAGCAAAGATCTGATGAGTGAGGAAGCGCGCTTTGCTTTAGATATGTTTTAGAAGAGCATGGCTTGCATGGTGAATTATTATGCCAATCCTTGCCGGCTCCAACCAAAAATAAAACCATGAAGATCTCCGCACAAGACGAATATGGGTTAAGAATACTACTCCGCATCGCTCGTAGCGAACCGGAAGAAGGGCTTAGCATTGCCCAACTGAGCGAACTGGAGGGCCTGTCTAATGCCTACATCGCCAAACTTACCCGTACACTTCGTCTTGCCGGTTTCATCAGCAGTACCCGAGGCCAGAAAGGCGGCTATGTATTGGCTAAACCGATGGATGAGATCGTTATCAAGGATGTACTGGACGCTTTGGGCGGGGC
The DNA here is from genome assembly GCA_020436695.1 of Lewinella sp. Classification (GTDB taxonomy): domain Bacteria; phylum Bacteroidota; class Bacteroidia; order Chitinophagales; family Saprospiraceae; genus Flavilitoribacter. The sequence goes on from JAGQXH010000178.1 coordinate 1,161, forward strand.
CTTATTCCAGGAAGATTTCTGCCAGGATTATACCGGCGGTTTGAAATTGTGTACTAATTCCGTTGACTGTTCTGTGCGTTCGCTCTGGCAAATGGTACAAATGGCGGTAGACCGGGTATTGGAAAAAGTCACTTTAGAGGATCTTATCGGAAAGGAAAAAGATTCGATATCGGCCTTAAGGAAATTACTGGATGAGCATGCCATTGTATAAAAATAGTCTTTGGGGTTAATCTCGCAGGGGGATAGCATGTATGCCCCATTGGCTTTTAAAGTTTTTACAAAAACTTAATCTACTCCTCCCTTTTTTGGTACCTCCTTTTTCTAATTTTGTGAGTCATTCACCATTAGTTTATGGAGTGAGTCCAACCGATCCGATCCATTGGGGCAATCAACAGACATTTAATGAGTGGTACGATGCGTATCATCGTCGGATTTATTTCTTTTCTCTTAAAAGCACCGGGGATGTTACGGAAGCCGAAGATCTAACCCAGACCATCTTTCTGAAAATTTGGGAAAACCGCAATCTTTTATCTCACGATATTCCACTAGAATCTCAACTCTTTAAGATAGCCCGAGGAGTGGTGATCGACCACTATCGGTCCAAGACAGCACAACAAAGATTTTTGTTTACGTTCAATCAGAATCAGTCGACCGCTACTGAGGAGAATACCGATCCTGATATTTCTGTAAATAAGATCGAATCCATCAAGAAAGCTATTGAAGAATTGCCCTCTAAGCGAAGAGAGGTATTCAAACTAAGCCGCTACCACGGATTGAGCTATGAAGAAATAGCGGATGAACTTTCCATTTCCAAGAATACCGTTCATGTCCACATTTCAAAAGCACTGAGCGCCCTACGCAAAAAACTGGCTAACTGGCTTTTTTTCTAGGAAACTTAAAAAAACATTGCGGAGAGTAATCCTCTTGAATTCGGCATCCGTATTCCCAAATGAAAATGTTTGCAAACACATCGTATGATAGAGGATAATTTGATTCGTAAGCTCATAGAGGGCAAGTGTAGTGCCGAAGAATTGGAACTTTTGCACCGATACTGGCAGGAAGGGGATCAGAGTGTCATTCACACTTTATTGGAAAAGAACTGGGAGGAAGCCGGCCATTCATCAGATCCGGTAGATGAGCAGATGCGGGATCGGATCTGGCAGCGAGTGTTGACCGCTCATCCGGATAGACGGCCGGGCCTGAAAGTAAAGTGGCTGAATAGATCATGGAGTAGTTTTCTGGCGGCGGCGGCGGCGGTGATGCTATTATTATCGATAGGTCTATGGTGGTTGTTTTCACCCCCAGTGGCTGCCGAAGGGCAATGGGTAGAGGTGATTAATGAGGGGCGGAAACCTAAAATCGTAGAATTGGCCGACGGCTCCACTGTGTGGTTAAGTCATCAAAGCAAAATGCGATATCCGGACCCATTCCCAACTGACCACCGTCCCATCAGCTTGGTAGGGGAAGCCTTCTTTGAGGTCGCTCGGGATGAGCATCGACCCTTTACTGTTGAAACGCCAAGTGTAAAAACTAAAGTTTTGGGTACGGCCTTTAATCTGAAAGCCCCCGGAAATGGGAAAAATGCGAGTGTGGCCCTGGTCAGAGGGAAAGTAGCGGTGGAGGTCATTCAGCAACGGGATACTACGATCGTGTTAAATCCTGGAGAACAGTTAACCTTCGAATCGGAAACTGAAATATTGGAGAAGGCCTCATTTGTCCAGGATGCTCCTTATGCCTGGAAAGACGGCATCATCTATTTTCAGAAGGCGAGCGTGGAGGAAGTATCCGGCACCTTACAAAAGTGGTACGGGATATCCTTCAACATTCAACAGGCTGACCAGATAAAGGGAACGCTGGTATATCGATATGATACCGAAAAATTGACTCTGGAAGAAGCTTTGGAGGGAATCAGTACTGTGATGGATTACAGCTTTCACCAACAGAAAAATGGAAATTATGTGATCCGACCCAAATAAAAATAACCAATACATCAAAAAAGAAAAAGCCGACTAACGAGCTAGTCGGCTGAGCTTTTAATGCTTTTGCCGATCCACTTCCCAATGCAAGTTTGGCCGCGAGCAATTGGGATTTGGACACCTGGCAAAAGGTGGAATCTTATTTCAAAAACTCAATTGTGAAATTATGAAACTTTACTTGCTAAGAAAAATTTTCGCCATGTCGAAATTCTTTTTCTATGTAGGTTGCGCCCAGGCGCTTTTCGCCACGGCTACACTCGCAGCTTCCGGCCATGCCCAGGTCCTGGAAGAAACTTACCTAACAAATAATTGGCGGGCAATAAGTTTGGAACAGGCTTTTGCCGATATACAGTTACAAACCAACTTTTACTTCACCTATAATTACGAACTGATAAGAGACATAAGGATCTCCGATAAGCAGAAAAATGTTCCGTTAGCAGATCTGTTGAAATTCATTGCCGCCCGAACGGATCTGAAATTTCTGGTTAAAGATGAAATTATCTATGTCACCTCAGATGGAACAACCGGGGAGAAAAACCGAAAGGCGAAGATACTCATCGAAGTGCCCAGTCTGACGGAATTGCGACAGGTGGATACTTTGCACAATGTCAAGGTCATCTATCAAGTGTCCTCCATCGCACCGGATCTCGACCATCTCATTCAAGGCGTAGTACGATCGGAAGAAGGTGAACCGCTGATCGGAGCAACAGTCCGGATAAAGGAAACCGGTCAGGGGACTATTACCGATCTGGACGGCTCATTTTCCCTGTCAGTTCCCGAAGACAGCGAGGTTACTTTGGTTATCTCTTACATAGGATTTGAAACGCTGGAATTTTTCACCGAAGGACGCTCGGAAGTAGAGATTGTTATGAGTGCCACCCTGACCCAATTGGATGAGGTAGTGGTGATCGGGTACGGTACCAAGGAAAAAGCGCAGGTAACCGGTGCGGTTTCCAATCTTAACAGCGAGGAACTCAACCAGTATGCCGGCACGAGTTTCGAACAACAACTAGCCGGTAAAATAGCCGGCTTGCAGATCAATGAGTTTGGAGCGCCCGGCTCGGATGCACAGATCGTGATCCGGGGTGTGGGGACGCTTACTGCTGGTAGCAACCCCCTGATCGTAGTGGATGGTTTCCCACTTACTGAGGGAAGTTCTCTTAGTTCCATCAACCCCAAGGATATTGCTTCTATCGATATCCTGAAAGATGCCGCTTCTGCTGCTATATATGGGGCTCGGGCCGCCAACGGCGTAATCCTGATCAAGACTAAAGAAGGAGCGAAAGGAACCCCGAAAATCTCCATTGATGCCTACACCGGCTTTCAGCAAAACGATCAACGGGTCAAGTTCGTCGACGCTTACGATGCCGCCCAATTCTTCACGGAAGCCAGAGACTGGGGATATGTCTCCAAGAATCCTGAAACGCGAAAGATAACGGATGACCGGGACACTCGCCTGGCCAACGGTGCCAATCGCCGGGAACTCCGGTTGAACTATCTCGATCCTTATCTACAGGGAACGCCCGGTCTTACTAATACCGACTGGCAGGACGAAGTCTATAGGAATGCGGCCATTCAAAACCTGCAACTCTCTGTATCAGGGGGGACGGATAAAACAAACTACTACGTATCCGGCAGTTATTTCAAACAGGAAGGGGTAGCTATCGGTTCGGCACTGGATCGCTATAATCTTTCGATCAAAATGAATACGGCTCTGACCAGCCGGCTGGAATTTGGCCTAAGCCTGAATCCTTCTTTTTCTACAAGAGATTACGTGGATCTGAACGGTAGCTGGAATAACGACCCACTGAGTACGCTCAATATTATGTATCCTTTCTTCAGTCCGTATGACGAAAATGGTGACTATGCCATCAGTGAGCAGATCGCTACCAATATCCCCGAAGACGGTGCTTTGGGAGAGAATGTAGTAGCGCTGATCAATAATATTAAAAATCAGCGGGAAGATTTCCGTACTTTCGGTCATACCTTCCTCAAAATCGACCTGCTGGAAGGTCTGAGTTTTAAAACTACGGTAGGAGCGGATTATCGGAGTTATTTCTACGATTTTTATAACCCTTCTTTTGTCGGGCAGTATCGCACGCAGGCCCCCAAGCCGGCTTCGACCAATGAATCTTCCGGCACCATTGTCAATTACCAACTGGAAAATCTGCTGACTTACAACCGTATTTTCGGTGAGCAGGCCATAGATGTGATCGCCGGCTATACTTTTCAAAAGGAAGAAGGGAGCGATCGTAGTATTTCCGGTTCCGGTATTGCCGATGATAACCTCACTAATATTTCCGGCGCCAGTAGTTTTAATATCGATGCTGATCGATATGTATGGTCGCAGATCTCTTACTTTTCCCGCCTCCAATATGCCCTCAAAGACCGGTATTTGTTATCGGCTGCTATTCGCCGGGATGGTTCTTCCCGTTTCGGTGATGATACCCAATGGGGTGTCTTCCCGGCTTTTTCGGCCGGCTGGATCATGAGTCGGGAGCCTTTCTTCCCTGAATCAGCCTTGCTTTCTTTTACCAAATTGCGCGCCAGTTGGGGACAGTCGGGCAATAATCAGATCGGCTCGTTCAGTTCAAAAGCCCTCGTAACGCCTTCGGATTATGTGTATGGCACTGACCTTGGCCCCGGTTTTGCCACAACTACTTCGCCCAACCCTAACCTGTCTTGGGAGACGAACACCAGTCTGGATATTGGTCTGGTGCTCGGTTTTTTCAATAACCGGCTTAGTCTGTCGCTCGATTATTACGATTCCCGTACTTCCGATCTTTTATTGAATGTACCGGTACCCCAGCAATCCGGTTTTAGTAGTTACACCACCAACATCGGAGAAGTGAAAAATACCGGCTTTGAGGTAGAAATGGGAGGACAAGGCTTTAAGTTGGGTGCCGTCCGCTGGGATTTCGACTTGAACTTCAGCACCAACAGCAACGAAGTGCTGGCTTTAGCACCGGGACAGGAGGAGATCCGCGCCGGAACGGACGGTGCCTGGCGAACGATCACCGGCCGGCCGATTGCCGAAATGTACGGCTATCAGGTTACTGGGGTATACAGAACCCAGGCGGAGATTGATGCAAGTCCTCATCTGGCGGGTACCCTGACGGGAGATTATATCGTGGAGGATATCAATCGGGACGGCGAGATCAACGATGCAGATAAGATCGCACTCGGGACTTACGCGCCGAAATTCACCTACGGATGGACGAATAATTTGAGTCTTAAGAACTTTGGTCTGAGCTTCTCTCTGGTTGGGATTGAAGGTCGAAAAGTATTTGATTGGGATATTGCCTTTCTGCAGGAGGTGGGAGAAGGTTTTGCTGTTCCTTCTCAGTATTATTTTGATAACCGCTACCATCCTGAGAACAATCCGGACGGTTTTTTCGCTCAGCCCAATCTGGGAAACTTTTCGGCTGCCAGACGGAATACCCGTACGTCCAGCATCTACTTTAAGGACGGAGACTATCTGCGACTGAGAAACGTACAGCTCTCCTACACACTTCCTGGTACGGCATTGCAGGCATGGGGATTATCTCAGGCCCGGATTTACCTGACCGCCAATAACCTCTTCACGCTTACCAGTTTTCGCGGTAACAATCCTGACGGCACTGCTTCCGACATTCTTCAGTCGGGTTATATGCGCGGCAATAATTATCCGGTTGCCCGCTCATTCATTGCAGGCCTAGCCGTGACTTTCTAATGCCCGTCAATTTTTTCAATCCATTGTCAAAAGATCTGTTATGAAAAATATAGTTGTTTTCACTTTACTTCTTAGCGCAATTTTCACCGCTTGCAGTGATCAGCTTAATGTAAGTCCGATCACGGAAAAAGAGGCTTCCAACTTCTACCATACGGAGATCGAGATCGAAGAGGCCGTAAATGCGACCTATGCTACGCTGCAATTTACCGGTCTGTACAACTTGAATCTACCGGTATTGGGGGAGATCCCTTCGGATAATACCTTTGATGAAGTTCCTGCCAACGATGGAGGGAATTACGGGCAGTTGGATGAGTTCACTACTATCACTTCAAATAGTATTATCACCGGTACCTGGAAAGATTCGTATATCGGTATTCAACGCGCCAATACGGTATTGAACAGAATTGAAGAAGTTGATTTTGCCGACGAATCCGTTAAAAGTGCTCGTGACGGTGAAATGCGGTTTATTCGGGCCCTGCTTTATTTTAATCTGGTGCGCATTTACGGCGATATACCTCTAGTGACCGAAGAAACTACTGATCCGAGTGCCTACTTCGGTCAGGGAAGAGCGGCCAGTGCGGAGGTGTATAACCAGATCTTGCAGGATCTGGAGACAGCCGTTGGCGAACTTCCGGCGCAGTCAGATCGTCCCGGCCGGGTGGTTAGATCTGCAGCCCAAACTTTGCTGGCAAAAGTACAGCTCACACTAAATGATTTTCAGTCGGCTAGATCCAACCTGGAAAGTGTAGTGTCTTCTGGCATATATTCATTACTTGATGACCCGGCTCGGGTATTTGCTGCTGACAATGAGTGGAATGCGGAGATCATTTTTGCCGTACAATTTGCTTCCGGTATAAACGGAAATACAGAGGGTAGCGATGCCTTTCAGCAATTCAGTCCATCAGGTACGATTAACGGAGCCAAAGGCCATAATCTCCCGACGCGATCGTTTTACAGCCTGTATGACGCTAACGACCTTCGTAAAACAGCCTATGTTAGTGTCACAGCGGATGGCGTACCCTTCAGCACGAAATATAAACAGCCCATTACCTCCCCCAACGATGGAGGTAGTGACTGGATCGTATTGCGTTATGCCGATGTGTTGCTCATGCTGGCGGAAGCAGAAAACGAACTCAACAATCCCGAACAAGCTGGTGAGTACCTCAACTTGGTAAGGAGCCGGGCTGGACTGGCTCCCATAACTGCGAATGATCAGGCCGGCCTTAGAGAAGCGATCGCTCTGGAAAGAAGGCTGGAACTGATAGGAGAGGGGCATCGGTGGTTCGACCTGATCCGTACAGGAAAGGCGGTCTCTACCATGAATGACTGGTTTGCCGAACAAAATATCAATATCGTAATTAATACAGATGATCTGTTGATGCCTGTACCGCAAGGGCAGATCGATACTGATCCGACACTTCGTCAAAACCCGGGATATTAGATTTTTTTTATGAGACTTCCTACGTTTTGCAAAACTTGGGAAGTCTTTTCAAATTAATAGACCATGTATCGTAAACATATGTTGCTACTACTTCTGGTGGTAAGTATAATACACAATACCATCTGGGCACAACAAATAAATGAGCAGGAGGCTTCGCCTTCCAAAGCTGCCCAAATATTATATCAATTACAAAATCCTCAACCCGGGCAGATATTGGTTGTATCTCATCGGGGTGACTGGAGTTATGCTCCGGAAAATTCACTGGCTGCCGTACAGCGATGTATCGATCTTGGCGTAGATATTGTGGAGATCGATGTGCGTTTGACCAAAGATGGTCACCTGGTAGCCATGCATGATCTCACCGTTGACCGGACTACGAACGGTAAGGGGAAAGTCAGTGATCTGACTCTGGCCGAAATTAAAAACCTCCGTCTGAAAAATGCCTGCGGTATTAAGGGCTCCCGTCAGCAGGTGCCTACGCTGGAGGAGATCATGTTGCTGGTGAAAGACAGGATCATGATCAACCTGGATAAAACAGAAGGCGAAACAGTAAGGGAAGCCTATGAGATTTTGGTGAAAACCGGTACGGTGGATCAAGCCATCTTCAAGGGGAATGATCCGCTTGGAATTATGCGGACCAGATACGGTGATCTCATGGATTCCATCATTTATATGCCGAAGGTGTGGTATGATCTTCCGGATATTCCCGGATATGTTGACGAGTATAACCGGGATCTCGCTCCGGCAGCTTACGAAATGATCTTCGACAGTGAAGAATCACTGGTATTTAAGGAGATTGAAAATATGAACCGCAAAAGGATTACCGTACTGGCCATCGCGCTGTGGGATGAACTTTGTGCCGGTCATACTGATGAAATGATGCTCCTGGAAGGAGCCGATGCATCGTGGGGCTGGTTAATCAGGAACGGAGTGAATGCTATAATGACGGACAAACCGGCTGTTTTGCTCACTTATTTGCGATTGAATAAGATGCATCCTTAACAACAAGTATAACAAAAAGGTACGCGGATGCCGGATAGCCAAAACGGGAGCTCTGCGGATAAGTTTTGGCTACCCGGCATCCCTATATGCTCTCTCAAACGCTTATTCTTGTTACAACAGCGTTTTGATTACTGAACCCGACTGTTTAAAGTGAATCATGATTCGTTCCAGATGCGCTTGGTCCACTTCATCAAATGACCCCGCCAGCGTACTATCCACATCAAAGACCGCGATCAGTTCATCCTTTTCATTAAAAACCGGCACTACAATTTCCGACAGTGAATTGGGATCACAGGCAATGTGCTCGCTGCCCTGAGCCAGCGCATGGGTGTTAGGAACGATCTGTGTTTTTCTTTCTATGGCTGCTTTGCCGCATACTCCTCTTCCAAAATCAATATACAGACAGCCCAGCGTACCCTGATAGGGCCCCACGACCAGGCGGCCGTTCTCAACGAGATAAAAGCCCGTCCAGTAAAAGTAGGGGAGGAAGGTCTTCAACAGACAGTTGATGGTCACCATCTTTACCATAGGAGAAGTTTCTCCGGCCAGATTGGCATCGATACCAGCTTGAGCCTCCTGATAAGCCTGGTGCTTTTCTTCTGTACTCAGATTGATGGAAGGTTTGATAAAGTAGGGCATTTCTGCGCTTGCACTCATGGGTGTTGTGTTGAGGTGTGTAGGTGTTCAAGTGTTCAGATTACGGATGTTCCATCTCAACACCTGAACACCATTAATTATTCAAACTGCTACCATAAATAATACCGCCTCCGACCACGTCGTCTCCTTCGTAGAAAACGGCTGATTGTCCCGGAGCCACACCGCGTACGTTGGCATAAAATTCCACGTACACCTGATCATCGGAAATCGGACTCAGGCGGGCCAGCGTTCCCCCGTCTTTATAGCGGATCTTGGTAACCGTTTCCAGACCTTCAGGAATAGCGGGATATTTCATGCTGTTGATCTGACCTACGGTCATGCCGTTGCGAATGAGTTCATCCACAGTGCCCAGCACCACGGTATTGGAATCCGGCTGGATCTCGGTGACGAACATCGGCTCACCGAAGGCTACACCCAGGCCTTTTCTTTGCCCGATGGTGTAAAAGGGATAACCCTTATGCTGACCGATCACTTCGCCTTTCGTATTAACGAAGTTGCCGCCGTCGACGCGTTCACTCAGACCGTCTACCCTACGTTTCAGGAAACCACGGTAATCGTTATCGGGTACAAAGCAGATCTCATAGCTCTCCGCCTTTTTGGATAGTTCCTCGTAGCCGAAATCCTTGGCCATCTGGCGTACTTCGGGTTTGGTGTACGGCCCAAGCGGGAAGTAACTGCGGTGCAGGCATTCCTGGGTAAGTCCCCACAATACATAGGACTGATCTTTGTGGTTGTCGACGGCTCGGCGAATGTATTTTCTGCCGTCCAGGTCCATGATCTTGGCGTAGTGACCAGTAGCAATGAATTCGCAATCCATCGCGTCGGCCCGCTTCAGCAGCGCATTCCACTTGATGTGAGTATTGCATAATACGCAGGGATTGGGCGTGCGGCCGGCCATGTATTCGTCCACAAAATTATCGATCACGTAATCTCCGAATTCGTCGCGGATATCGATGATGAAGTGGTGAAACCCCATGGTCACCGCCACCTGTCGGGCATCGTTAATGGAATCCAGACTACAGCAACCCGTCTCTTTTTTGGAGCCGCCGCTGTTGGCATAATCCCAGGTTTTCATCGTGATGCCTACTACTTCATAACCTTCTTCGTGGAGCATCATGGCCGTCACTGTGCTGTCGATCCCTCCGCTCATGGCCACCAATACTCTTCCTTTTTTGCTCATTTTATTAATGCTGTAATGCTATGATGTTGTAATGCTGTAATACGAAGATGTTATGATGTGTAATGTTGACTGCTTAATTAGATGATACTGTGCTTATTGGTTCAGACAGAGGCGTTTGTTTACAATCGAAATAAAATATCATGTCTCGGATAGGCCGAATGCTCTACCCGCCACTACTCTTTCAACAATTCTCACCACTGGTAATACATCACAGCATCGCAACATCTTAAAATCATAACATCATCGTGCAAAATTACAACTTTGAGCAGGAAAGAGTTCAATTGTGAGCACATTACGTCAGAATGTTGTTTAAACAGTGCGTAATACTTAAATTTGATCGCAAAACGTTTGATAAATTAACGGGTCGGCCCTGGCCGCGAACCGGAAAGAAGTATAAGCAAAGGCAATATTGATGATTGGAGCAGCGTGCAATCTATTTCGACTTAACTCTCTAACGTCTCTTTCGTCTTGCTAAATAATTAGACATCACCTACTATTCTATCATTAAATTCCAAATCATGAAAGTCGTTTCCTTCCTTGTACTAATCCCTGTGTTTGTAATGACATTAACCGTCTCCTTAAATGCCCAGGAAGAGGAATTTGGTCTGGCCTCTTACTATTCGGATGATTTTCACGGCCGTAAAACGGCTTACGGCGACTACTACGACAAGAATAAACTGACCGCCGCCCACAAGAAATACGCGTATGGCACCAAGATCAAAGTGACCCGCCTGGACAATAACAAATCCGTTGTAGTGACCGTAACTGACAAAGGCCCCTACATCAAGGGCCGGGTAGTCGATCTGAGTCGCCGCGCAGCGGAATCTATCGGACTGGTGGCAGATGGTGTAGCTCAGGTTAAGGTAGAACTGGTAGGAAAGAGTAGCAATCGCCAGACCGAAGCAGCGACGGCTTCCCGCGAATCCAGTACTCGTCCTGACAATTATGATACCGAGCCGGAGACTCCCCCCGCTGCAACAACCAGCACGCCTGCCCGTACCTCTTCAACTTCCACTGCGGCTAGTACTACAACCGAAAAACCGGCCGCAAAGCCTGCTGCTACTACCAGCTCCCCTG
>JAGQXH010000179.1 GCA_020436695.1 Lewinella sp.
TCGATCTCGTCGTACAGGATGCCTTTTTCGGAGGGGTTAGCGAAGTCGATATCGTGGGTGGCGTAGTAGAAATCGTATTGGTCATCGATCAGGCCGTGGCCGGAGACGTAGAGCAGTACCTGATCATCTACCCGGCTTTGTTCCAGCCAGGCGCGCAGGGCCAGGATATCGGTTTTGGTGACCTGGTAATCCGTTAGTGTTTTGGTATGTACTTGCTGGAAGCTGGAGGCATTTTGATACAAGGCGGCTATATCCTGGGCATCTTTGGCGGCGTATCGGAGGTCTTTGCCGGCGGCCTGATAATCGGATGTGCCGATGGTGATGAGATAGAGGTCGGGCTTTTCTTCGGGCGCGTCATAGGTGATATAGGTGGTGGCTTTGAGAGATTCGGCACCGCCCTGATTGAGGGCGGAGATCTGGATCTTGTTTCGACCTTTGGAGAGCGCGACAGCTAATGTTGTTTCGTATACCTGAGTATTTCGATCTCGCAGGTTGATGCCCGAAATACCGTAAGTCGGCACATCGTTCACAAATACATTGAGGCGATCCAGGAGGCGCAGAGAGTCGGTGGCCAGGATGTTGAGTGTTACGGCTGATTCTGTCGTTGAAAGTGGAATATTGTCTTGGTTTTGGATGGCACATTCTGGAACGTGATAGTCATCAGCGAGCATGTCTTCGGTGAAGCCGTGTTTTTCCAGGCGTTTGTAATAAGCCTGCTGGTATTGTCCTATTAGGTTAGCGTCTGCGCCAAAAGGGAGGAGCGCTTCAAGTATTTTACCGGGACGGTTGAGCCGGAGATCGAATTGGTCGAAATGGTACGCATTAACACCTAATTTGAAATGAATGAAGTCAGTCCCGTATTTGGATCCCATGTAATTCTGATCCTGATCAACGATCAGCCATGAGCCGTTTTTATCGGAATAGGCTATACATGTCAATAAGTGCTTCCCGGTCGAGGCCTCCCATAGTCTGGTGGTCATGTCCGCACTTCCCGTGAGTATATATCGTCCATCGGGTGAAAAGACTACCGAACTTACCGCACGGGTATGACCTGAAAAGGTGCGAATTTCCGAACCATCCAGTCCCCAGAGCTTGGTTGAATTATCTGAGCTTCCAGTAAGGATGTACTGTCCGTCGGGGGAAAAGGCAACTGAATTCACTCTGCTTGTATGTCCCTGAAAGCTTTGCACTTCTTCACCATTCATGCGCCATAGTTTGGCTGTACCATCATTACTTCCCGTGAGGATATACTGACTATCGGGTGAAAAGGCCACAGAGGAAATAGGTGCTGTATGACAACAATAGAGATGGATTACTTCTCCTTCCAGGTTCCACAGTTCGGCTCCCCTCTCACTGCCCCCAGCCAGAATGTACTTCCCATCAGGTGAAAATGCCACCGACTCGATATCAAAAAAAGAAGAGCTAATGGTACGTATGGGATTCCCATTTATATCCCAAAGTCTAGCCGTTCCATCTTCACTTCCACCAGTGAGGAAAGATTCTCCATTGGGTGAAAAAGCCACTGAGACTACATCACGATAGTGGCCCTGGAAGCTTATGCGCTCTTCGCCCTTCAGGTTCCAAAGTCTGGCAGCAATATTACCGTGCCCCTCTACCGTGACTCCAGTCAGGATATATTGCCCATCGGGAGAAAAAGCTACAGATTTTACATTTCTGGATGCAAATTCTGTATTTCCGCGGCCTCTAAAGCGTTTCATTTCTTTTCCCTGCAGGTTCCATAAGGTAGCCTGGCCGTTTTTGCCTACACCTGTGCTCCCGGCCAGGATATATTGCCCATCGGGAGAAAAGGCCACCGAACTTATCGGATCAGCCGGACTGGAAAATCTTTTAAACACTGTTTTCTGCAGGTTCCATAATTTTGCTGTGCCATCCCAGCTTCCGGTCAAAATATGTTTCCCGTCAGGAGAAAAGGCCACGGAGGAAACCCGGTCATTGTGCCCCTGAAAGCTTTGGATCTCTGCGCCTTGGATCGCCCACAATTTCATGGTATGATCCGCACTCCCGGTGAGGATGTACTTTCCATCAGGAGAAAAGGCTACGGAAGTGGTTCCCGCTTTATGGCCTCGATAACTTTGTATTTCCTCACCCTCCATGGACCATAATTTAGCTGCGTCGTATTCTCCATCGGCCGAAATAAGCATATGAACAATCCCGGTAAGCACATACTTTCCATCAGGGGAAAAAGCCACGGAACTGATATCACCCGTATTGCCTCGAAAAAGTTGGATCCCTTTGCCCTGTAGGTCCCATAGTTTGGCCGTGCGGGAATAGCTACCCAGCATATACATTCCATCGGGAGAATAGGCTACAGCAGATATACCTCCGCTGGAATTACGCGAGCCTTCAAAATTGCTGATCTCTTTTCCCCGGAGATCCCATAGTTGAGCTGTTTTATCCTCACTTCCGGTCAGGATATTCTGCCCATCGGGGGAAAAGGCGACAGATGTCACCCCTCCACCATGGCCCTCAAAACTATGTATTTCTGTGCCGTCCGGAGTCCAAAGCTTAGCGGTTTTATCCTCACTCCCAGTCAGAATATACTGCCCATCGGGCGAAATGGCCACAGCTGTTATCCGTCCCTTATGGCCCTCAAAACTTTGAATTTCTGCGCCGTCGGGAGTCCACAGTTTGGCTGTTTCATCCCAGCTTCCGGTCAGAATATACTGCCCGTCAGGAGAAAAGGCCACCGCACTTACCTGAGCTGTGTGGCCTGCAAAGTTTTGGCTTATGGTACTTTGTAGGCCCCACAATTGCACTGCTCTATCCCGACTTCCAGTTATGATATACTTTCCGTCGGGAGAAAAGGATACGGAAGCTATTAGATCGTCATGTCCCGTAAAACTTGCGATTTCCTTTCCCTGTAGGTCCCAAAGTTTAGCCGTCTTATCTTCGCTCCCCGTCAGGATATATTGTCCATCAGGTGAGAAAGCTACAGAGGATACCGCTTCGGCATGTCCTGAAAATTTTTGGATCTCTATTCCGTCAAGGGTCCGGAGTTGAGCGGTCTTACTTCCGTTCCCGATAAGTATACGCTTACCGTCAGGGGAAAAAGCAACCGATACTCCTTCTGAAATTAAGTTAATGGTATGACCTTGGTCAAGTACGGTAAAACTATGGCTTTCCTCCCCTTTAATATCCCATAGTTTGACGGTCCGATCTACACTACCACTCAGAATATATTCCCCGTCCGGAGAAAAGGCTACTGAGGTCACCCGAGCCTTATGGCCTGAAAAGCGTTGGATTTCTTTTCCCGTCAGATCCCATAACTTAAGCGTATTATCCCAGCTGCCAGTCAGGACATGTTGGCCATCAGGCGAGAACGCAACCGAGCTCAGTTGAGCACTATGGCCTTCAAAACTGCTAATTTCTTTTCCCTGCAGATCCCATAATTTGGCCGTCTTATCCCAGCTTCCGGTGAGGATGTGCAGCCCGTCGGGCGAAAAGGCCACGGATGATAGAAAGCCGGTATGGCCGGTAAAACTACAAATCTCTTTTCCATCGATATCCCAAAGGATGGCCGTCCTATCCCAACTTCCGGTAAGGACATACTTGCCGTTTGGAGAAAATGCTACAGATGATATAGCACTGGTATGTCCTTGATTCACCACCAACTCCGGTTGTTGCGCCTCAAGTGCTCCGGTTATCGATACAAAAGCAACAATAAATAATGGATTGAATAGAATTTTCATCATCATGATGTTAAATAACCTTATCTGATCACCACACCCGAAAATCGAACTCCAGATTATCCCTCCGGAAAGTCGGTATCTGTAGGTCGCGGTCAGCTTCCATACATATTCGCCAACATGGGCTGGTATCTCCAAAGCAGCGATTTCGCCCTGGCCGCCGAATCTAACGTAGCCGCTCATACGCCTCCGAAATCACCTTCCGCGTCAGTACATTCAGATCGCCCTTATCCATTTTCAGCAAAATATCCTCCCCAACCTGGGTTTCGCCCTTGAAGACCACGGCTTCTATTACTATTTGCTCATCCTGGATCGAATAGGTGCCGCTGAGCTGAAACGCATTGGGATGGCTGTCTGCATCGACAAACAAAAAGACCTTGTCTTCGCCTTTGGCGAGCGCAAAATCCCGCAACTGGGCATTGACTATCCCCGATAGATTCAGATTATCCCTGCGCGCCTGTGGGTTGAAAAAACTCGCGCGGGCAAAGACCGGCTTGGGAGCAGGCAGGGTCAATTGCTGCTGCACCTCCTGCGTCATCCGCCCGATGGGAAAACTCTTTGAGCCTTCCGGCTTCCAGAATTTCGGCGTCTGGATGGCGCCTACATCCTCGGCCAGGACCGGCACGTTTTCTTCGGCGAATTTAAAGAGGTTCTCCACATCGACAATCTCGCCTTCCTGTAAAGCACCGCCGGTGATGCCCAGCAGCAGGCTGTACGTGAGCAAACCCATTCCATAAGGTGAAGCTTCGTAACTGGCCTGATCATTGGCCGAACCGGAGATGACGAATACACCCGTGCGATCGCGCAGCCGGTCGAGGGCGCGGATCTGAGAGCCCGGAATATCCTTTTGCACCAACAAGGCCAGATCCTGGTTGAACTTTCCCGAAGAACAGGCATCGATCATCATTACCTGTTTGCGGGCGGGAATGGCGTTGAGCCAGGTGGCGAATTCTGCCGTGGAGATCGCACTGCTTTCCCGGATGTCGGGATCGGTCAGGTAATCGCTTTGCATATCCTGGGTGAGGTAGTAGAAGTAGTCTTCATAGGTTTTGCCGTGGCCGGAGAGATAAAGAATAAAGACATCTTCGGGACGAATTTCCTGAGCCAGCTTTTCAAAGGCAGCTTTAATATTAGCCTTAGTGGGACGTTGGGCATCAGGGCAGTCTTGTTCCAGACAGGTAGATAGTAGCTTTATCTGCACTTCAGCCGGATCGTTCAGCAGGGTATGCGCACCGATCTGTAAGGCGCGGGCCATTTGCTGCGCATCCTCTTCCGCATAGGCGAGATCGAGGCTTGTCCCTCCTGCATAATCTGCGGTACCTACGCAAAGGGCAAAAATGCGCGGCTGCACGGCGAGTGTGATTTCTTCAATCTGTTGAGGAAGGTAGGAAACCGTTTCGAGCCGGCTGCCCAGCCAGCCTTCGGCATTGTAGGTTATGATGCCTACTTCACCGGCTTGGTCCGTGGCGAAATATTGGCGATAATCATTCAGGTTGATCCCGAAGTGGAGTTGGTTATCGGGATTGATATTCTCCACGACTTCCTTGCCATTGATGTAGAGGGCGGTGCGACCGATGCCTCCGGAGCGTTCGGTGAGGGAGATACTGAGTTGGCTATCGTTGAGTTGGATGGCTGCTTTGGGATACAGCGGAACGTAGTCAAAAGCGGAAACATCGCGCAGAGGTTCTTTATTGAAACCCATGATCTTGGATAAGAGCCCCGGTTCGTAGTATCGTTCTTTGAGGCGGTCGAGAGGAATGGCTTCCAAATCTACGACATAGTGAAGGCTGCCCAAGCCTGCTTCGTCTCCATCGAAGCGACCATCAGGGGTGGTCACGGCCCAACCGTGTCCTCTTCTAAATAAGTAGACAGTAGCTAACAGCTGACCGTTGTCGGTCTTCCATAATTTGATCGTTCTATCTTCACTTGCCGTTACGATGTATTGGCCATCCGGAGAGAAATTAGCGGCAAATACCTTTGCGGTATGACCCATATACGCCCGGATTTCCTTCCCCATAATGTCCCACAGCTTTGCGGTATAATCATCACTACCCGTCAGGATGTAACGGCCGTCCGGGGAAAAGTTGACAGATTCTACAGCGCCCTGATGCCCGGCAAAGCTCTGCAGCTCACTGCCCTGGAGATCCCATAATTTGGCCGTGCCATCAAAGCTGCCCGTCAGGATTAATCTTCCATCAACGGAAAAAGCAGAAGAGAGTACGTCGTACGCATGCCCACGCAATGTGGCTACCTTATTCGCTTGCTCATCCCACAAAATAGCGGTCGCATCCCTACTGCCGGTAAGGATATGGTTGCCGTCCGGAGAGAAAGCCGAGGTGTAGATTATATGTGTGTGCCCTTCAAAAGCTTTGCGTTTTTCTCCATCGATGTGCCAGAGCCGGGCGATGTAATCACTTCCACCGGTTAAAAAAGTTTGTCCGTCCGGAGCAATAGCGACGTGTAAAATAGTGGTCTCGGGCAGTGAAAATCGCTGCAATATATTTCCCTGATCATCCCATATGATCGTCGAACCGTCGGTACTTCCCGTTACTATCCGCCGCCCATTATCGGACCAGGCTATGGTCGTGACCCATTCTTCATGGGCACGAAGACTGCTCAGTTGACCGGTAGCTATATCCAGCAGCATCAGGCTACCATCCCGGCTGCCGACTCGAAGAAGCTGTTCATCCCAGGAAAGACTGAGCGCACTAATAGGATTTGAATGGCCCTGAAAAGACATTTTTTCTTTCCCGGTTCGATCCCATAACTTTACCTCCGCGTAATCGTTGCCTGTTAAAATCTCTTCTCCGCTCGGAGAAAAGTTTAGATTAGTGATGTAAGTATCGGAAGTGGCCAACTTTCGGATAAGGTCTCCCTGGAGGTTCCATAAACTGACCGAATGATGGAAGCTTTGGTCTTTTCCAGCAGTAATGAGGTATTGCCCGTTCGGTGAAAAAGCCGCCGGTCCGATACATCCCAGATACTCATATTTGCTATCCCCAAATTCTTGCAACTTATTGCCCTTCAGATCCCAAAGTGCGGCGGTGTGTTCTTGCCTGCCGATAAAAATAGTCGGATCAGTGGGAGAGATCGCTACACTGCACAAACTCCAAGTATCAAAGTCTAACGTTTGGATTTCTCTACCGTTCAAGTCACGTAGTATTGCCGCTCCGAAACTGTAGACCGCAAGAACAGCCTGACCGTCCGGTGTAAAAGCCGAAAAATGCCTTGAGGAATCACGTCCGACCCACTGTGCGTGCATGGATCCATCCAGGTCCCAAAGCCTGTCGACGCCACCATGATCTCCGGTCAGGATGTTCTTGCCGTCCGGCGAAAAAGCACCAAAATATACTGGGAGATCATGAGGAAATTCTCGTATCAATTGTCCATTAAGATCCCAGATTTTAACGGTTCGATCTTCACAAGTTATTATTTGTTCCCCATTTGGGGAAAAAGCAGCATAAGAGACCCAGCGCCCCTGTCCGCCGATTTTCTTCAATTCGTATCCTTTATTATCCCACAAAATGGCACCATCACCGGCCACCGTCATGATTAAATTTCCATCGGGTGAAAAAGCAGCTGTCTCTAATTGACCTCTACTATGCCCTGTCTGTACCACCAACTCCGGCCGTTGACCCCGGCAGAGCCCCATTCCTAATAAAAAAGCAAATAACAAAGTGATCTGTTTCATTTTAATAAAGCTGGTTTTACCACACCCTAAAATCAAACTCCAGATTCTCCCTTCTGAACGTCGGCACCTGAAGCCCTTCCGTCAAACGCGGCACATATTCGGCCACAAAAGCCTGGATCTCCGAGGCAGTGACCTGTCCATCCTGATTAGCATCCGCTTTCATCGACTTCAGGCCGTAGAGAAAAGCATAAGTAAACGCCCCATTCCGCCACTCTTCATCTTCAAAGCTGACCTGCACCCCGGCCGAAGAAGTGATCACCGTCGCTCCGGAGCCACGCCGCAGATCGGTGAAGAGTTGTTGCATCATTTCGAAGCTGTTTTGCAGGCCGAGGGTGGGGCTGCCTTCCCCTTCGCCCTTGCTGAAACCTTTGAAGGAGACGCCTTTTTGGGCCAGGCTATCCTGCTGGGCGGCCGTTAATTGGGGCACATCCGCATCATATTCTCCGGAATGGCAGGCGTCCATCAGCAAGAGTTTTTTGCGGGCGAGGATACCGTCGAGCAGGCCTTCGATCTCTTCGTACAGGATGCCTTTTTCGGAGGGGTTGGCGAAGTCGATATCGTGGGTGGCGTAGTAGAAATCGTAGTTGTCGTCGATCAGGCCGTGACCGGAGACGTAGATAAGTACCTGGTCGTCTACCTGGCTTTGTTCGAGCCAGGAGCGCAGAGCGAGGATATTGGTTTTGGTGACCTGATCATCGGTCAGGACTTTGGTATATACTTCCCCGAAGCCGTCAGCATTTTGATAGAGGGTGGCGATATCCCGGGCGTCTTTGGCTGCGTAGCGGAGGTCTTTACCTTCGGCCTGGTAATCGGACGTGCCGATGGTGATGAGATAGAGATCGGGTTTTTCTTCGGGGGCATCGTAGGTGATGTAGGTGGTGGCTTTGAGGGATTCGGCACCGCCCTGGTTGAGGGCGGAGATCTGGATTTTGTTGGAGCCTTTGGAAAGGGGGATATTCAGTGTCGTTGTATATCGTTGAGTGATTTGATCTCGCAGGTTGATACCCTGGATGCCATAGATGGGGACATCGTTGATGAAGACGTTGAGGCGGTCTAGCAGATAAAGACTGTCTGTGGCTTCAATATTTACTGTAATATTTTCTTCGTTTGTTAGAATGGGTAAATCGCCTTGGTTTCGGATGATACAATTTGGAGCGTGAAAGTCGTCGGCCAGCATATCTTCCGTGAAGCCGTACGCCGAGAGTCGCTTAAAATAGGCTTGCCGATATTGAGATATTAAACTGGAATCGACGCCAAACGGTATAAGTTTTTCCAATACTTTGTCAGGGCGATTGAATCGTAGATCAAACTGATCGAAACCAAATGCGGAAAGACCAGCCTTAAAGTGAATCACATCCACATCTTTAATTGGATTCAGGTAGTAGCCTTCGGGTGTTGTAATGACATAACGATCTTGCTGACCGCTGAGGAAAAAGAAAGTCAGGAGTGCTTCTCCATTGGTAGCGTTCCAAAGTCTTACCGTTTCATCCTGACTAGCGGTAAGAATAAATTGCCCGTCGGGAGAAAATGATGCGGAATTTATCACATCCTGATGGCCGAGAAAAGTAAATAATTCTTTGCCTGAAAGATCCCATAGCTTTGCGATGCCATCACTTCCGGCAGTAAAAACATAGTTTCCGTCAGGAGAGAAGATGGCATCTGAAACCCCACGTTCATGCCCTGAGAATAGCTGAATTTGCTGCCAGGACTGATCCCATAGTTTGGCCGTTCCATCCGAACTGGCGGTTAGAATGGTGTTTCCTTTCGGTGAATATACAATGGATTCCAAAAGACGGGAGTGTGCAGTTATGGTATCCAATTTGTTGCCGGCAAGATCCCAGCGGGCAATATCCACGTCCCATTCTGCCGTAAAAATGGAGGCTCTGTCGGGAGAAAAAGCGGCTGCATAAGACAAGTCGTTGCTAATTTTGTAAGCTTGAATTTCTTTTCCGGACAAGTCCCAGAGTTTGGCCTTATATGAGCCAATAGTAAGAATGGACTGAGCATCCGGTGCAAAGATGGCCTTGTAGAATCTACCGCCGGTTTCGATTCGTTGTAGTTCTTTACCTTTCACATCCCAAATTCTGGCTGATCCATCCCAACTACACGTCAGCACTTTTGTTCCATCGGGAGAAAAGCAGGCAGATGTGACTGGAGACTTATGCCCCTTAAAATGGTGAAAATTCAGGCTGGTCAGATCCCAAACTTTGGCCGTGTGATCATTGCTGCTCATGAGAAATATCCCTGCTTTGTTTGGAGCAAATGCAACGGAGTTTACTTCAAGGTCATCTTTCTCTGCGTCAGTAAAAGTCCAACCCATATCTTTAACGCCGTCAAGACTAGCATTCCATAACTTAAGGGTTGAATCAAAATGATAATCCCCACTGCCGGTCAGCATCATGCGGCCATCAGGGGAAAAAGCTAAGACTTCGGCATTTATTTCGTCAGGACCGGGGTATTCGAGCAATTCCTGCCCGTCTAGATCAAATATTTTTCGGATTCCATCTGCATTGATAGACTGTACCAATTGACCATCCCGGGAAAACGCCACTTCCGTAATAGCACCTTCCGGCCATCCGAAAGACATGAGTTTTCGACCAGATAGATCGAACAGCATTGTTTCTCCTCCGGCACCACCTAACAACAACAACAATTCTCCATTTGGAGAAAACGCAGTAGCTGTGACGCTTCCAAATCCGGAAAAATCAGTTAGAAAGGTACGGATGAGTTTTCCGGATAGATCCCAAAGTTTGGCTGTCTCATCCCGACTGCCGGTCAGTATGAATTTGCTGTCCGGCGAAAAGGCGAGGGATTCTACAGCGTATTTATGTCCGATAAAAGAAACTAACGCTTTGCCGGAAATGTCCCACAACTTGGCAGTTGCATCTTCACTTCCGGTTAAGAACAGCACATCATTCGGTGAAACGGCAATCGCATTGATTTTTTTAGTATGTCCTCTCAACACCTGGAGTTGCCGGCCGTAAAGGTCCCAGATTCTGGCGGTTTCATCATCTCCTCCTGTAAATAAATAAAGGCCGTTGGCAAAAAAGCATATATCCAGGATATCTAATACATGACCCCGAAATGTTTGCAATTCGCGGCCATTCAAATCCCATAATTTAGCAGTTCCATCTGCACTCCCAGTGGCAATAAGTCTGCCATCCGGAGAAAAACTACCGCTTTTCGCGACCCGATTATGGCCCTTATTGACTACCATCTGCGGTTGCAGACTGCCGGATGAATTATGGTCGGTAGGAACTATTTCGCCTTCGGTTGAACGCTCTAGTGGCGTTACCTTCGCGGAGTCGCCGGATCGCAGTTTTTCACGATGCTGCGACATAGACTGCATATTGGAAAAGGTTGATAATTTTACAGTGGCGGACAGTAAATTTTGTTGTTCCGCACTAGATGTGTCTCTAAGGTGCCACAAAGCTATGTGATGCGTGGCTGAAGTCAGTACATAACTATTACTCGATGACACGGCAATTTGATCAATTGCTTCTTCCTGTCTGATCAAGGTATAAGACTCTTGACTCCAGCTTTTCCAAAGTTCGACCGTAACTTCCGTGTCCTTACTCACCGTCAGCAATGAATTCCCGGAAGATGAAAAGGCTACGGCACTTAGCGAATCGTCTCCAGGCAAAGTCTGAAGTACTCTGCCTGCCAGGTTAAGCAATTTTATTGATCCATCAGCGGCTATTACCGCCACCGTATTGCTCTTTTGAGCAAATGTGACACATCGAATTTCAGCTTTTTGCCTTTTCAGTGCAGTAACTTCATTAATGCGAAGGTTCCAAAGTCTGACGGTGTGATCTGAACAATTGATCAGAACATATTTGTCATTTGGTGAGCAAGCAATTGAAAGAATATTAGCAGGAAGATATGTAAGGTTCGTCAGAAGGCCGTCGCTAATATCCCAACAGGCCATAATATCCTCGTTCTCATTAAAATCTGATTTATAGGCTGCAATAATTGATTGGCCATCGGAGGAAAAAGCAATTGTTATTACTTCACCCCCATTATTGGTAAATTCCTGCAAGGCATTACCGGTACTGTCCCATAGAATAGCTGTACCGTCGGCACTTCCGGTAAGGATCAGTTGTCCATCTGGTGAAAACGCTACATCCGACACCTTGGCCTTATGACCGCTAAAGGTCTGTAATAGCGTACCCGATGAGGCATAGAGTTTTGCGATATTTCCGGTTGCTACCAGAAAATGCTGTCCATCAGGTGACAGATCCACTGCTTCAATCGAATCCGGGGAGGGGAGATGTAGCAGCAGTTCCATCTGCTGCCCCAAAAGAGGCACCACCGAGAATAATAGAGTACATAAGAACCAGATTTGCTTTAGACTACTGAGCATCTTTGAGCGTTTAGCATAAATTGAATAATTTGGGAAATTGATGCTCACCACACCCGAAAATCAAACTCCAAATTCTCCCTTCTAAAAGTCGGCACCTGCAGCCCTTCCGTCAAACGCGGCACATATTCGGCCACAAAAGCCTGGATCTCAGAGGCAGTGACCTGCCCGTCCTGATTAGCATCCGCTTTCATCGACTTCAGGCCGTATAGAAAAGCGTAAGTAAACGACCCATTCTGCCATTCCTCATCTTCAAAGCTGACCTGCACGCCCGCCGAAGAAGTGATCACCGTCGCCCCGGAGCCGCGCCGCAGATCGGCGAAGAGCTGCTGCATCATTTCAAAGCTGTTTTGCAGGCCGAGGGTGGGGATGCCTTCGCCCTCGCCTTTGCTGAAACCTTTGAAGGAGATCCCTTTTTGGGCC